>CAZSGL010000022.1:4822-21440 GCA_964606265.1 uncultured Anaerolinea sp.
CCTGGTTTTGCCCACCAGGCACTCTCAGCAGACCGCTCGATCGGATTGCTTCTGCCGTGCAATGTGGTTCTGCGACAGAACGGAGACAAGGTGGATGTCAGTATCCAGGATCCCGTGGTGATGTTCAGTATTGTGGAAATCGGCACAAATTCTGACCTGGCAAAATTACCCCAGGAAGCAAAACAGCGACTGCAAACTGCGCTCAAGAGTCTATAGAGATACAATTCGCTCCTCATCTCACCATTGAGTAAATCAAAGAACCCGGGTAATCCGGGCTCTTTTTTCTAATCTGCAAATTTTTGAAATAGAAAAAAGCGCTTGCATTAATACAAGCGCTTCCTAACAATCAAAACCGTGACTCAGTTGCTGCCTGTATCAGATGCGCAACGGAACCCGGCATCACTGCTGCTGTTGAAGTCGGGATCGTAGGTGCGGTCAGCCGTGCGGATGAAGACTGAATTACTGCGCCAGCCACCGCCGCGTAGTACCTTATAGGTACTGCCTGATGGACCAGCCGGATTATCTGTGGGAGACTTTTCATAATAATCCGCGATATACCAGTCGTTTACCCATTCCCAAACGTTCCCTGCCATATCCATAACGCCATACTCGCTGGCGCCATCCGGGTAGCTGCCCACCGGGCTTGTATCTCCCACGCAGTAATTGGAGGTGACGTTGGTGTAGATATTAGCCAGGCTGCAGCTGGAATCTTCATCACCCCAGGGATATGTTCGAACCGAAGATCCGCGCGCCGCTTTTTCCCATTCAGCTTCGGACGGCAGGCGTTTACCCTCCCATTTGCAGTAACCATCCGCGTCTGACCACGAGACGTAGATCACTGGGAAACCGGCCAAAACTGGATTGTCGTAATAAGATGGAAATGTGTCCGACGAGTAATCATTTGGCGGCTCACAAACGCCCGCCTTCACACATTCAGCGTATTCGCCGTTGGTAACCTCGTATGTATCGATGTAGAAATCACCCAGCATGACTGCGTGCAGCGGCAGTTCATCCGGGAGGCAGGAAAACCCTCCGTTGTGGTCCGCGTCACACCCCATCTGGAACTCGCCCGCAGGTACCAGGATCATCGCGGTAGTGTCTATCCCCTCTGGAATTGGAACGCCTGTGGCGACTGGTGCGGTCGTCACCGTTGAGATTACTTCAGGCGCGGTAGTTATTGTGGCGGTGGGGGCTGCACTGGGCAAAATAACCAGGGTTGCGGTAGGTTCTGATGCACAACCAACCAGGAACATCAATGCGAAAGTGATGAGGAAAACTTTTTTCATAGTGAACCTCTCTTCCTTGATTAAATTTTACAACCAAGTAGACCTTTTTGATTCCGTCAATATACTAACTATATGAAAACCACCCAGTATTAAATGTAAATGAAAAAGAAAAATATCCCCCTTTTTACATTTCGGAGTCCCCTTCCTGAGAAGGTAAAACTGGTTCTGCATCAGAAATTAGCGCTGTAATTCTTGAGAGGCTGCTTGTTACCAAAGGCGGGTGCGGTTCATCCATTGTACTGACGGTTTCCCTCAATAGTTCCAGTCGCTCTTTGAGGTCTGAAATGTTGGTGGCTGCCCCGGCAATGGATCTGTGGCTGACCAGCCGGTACCATAAGATCTGGCAAACCACCGATAGGGGGGGCGCCAGGATGATCCCAAAAATGCCAAAGGTATCCGCCAGGGCGATCAGGAAGATCACGGTCAGGATCGGATTATTCCATCTTCGATTAAGCAGTCTTGGTTTAAGCCAGATCAATATGGAGATCATGACAAAAAACGCGTATAGTGCTGTGAACAAGCCAATTTGCATGCTGGTGAATATTCCTATCAGGAGAGGTGCAAGTATTGCCAGAACAGTCCCAACCACAGGGATCAGGCAAAGCAGGGCACCCATCAGGGCTAACATCAACGGGTAGGGTGATCCAATCAGCCAGTACCCAAGACCCAACAGCAAACCAGCCGCGATGCTTTGAATGAATTGACCTCGGATATAACCGCCGATATCCGGCTCGATGGTCCGCCAGACACTCCGAGCGCGCTTACGTTGGTCGGAAGGCAAGATCGACAGCCAGAGCCGTTCGAAGTGAACCTGGTTAAAACCCCAATAAATCGCCAATATCAGGATTATTGCTATGGCTGTAGCAAAACCGCCAATTCCCTGTGCGACCCCAAGAAGAGCAGGACCAACAAGCTCACCTTCGTTTCCGATGATTGCCTGGAAAAGGACACTTGGAGATGGCAGTGAATTCAGGATTACCTGTTGGATGGAACTGCCAGACCATAAAGGCAGCACCCACTTGTCTTGTACGCTAACACTTTTCGCGAATTCCTGAATCTGAATAGTAGAGATTTTAAATACTACAAAGAGAAAGTATCCAAACCCACCTAGAAGAATTACGTAAGCGAAAATCCATGCCAGGCGCTGGATTAAGCTGCGTCCTGCCAGCCTGCTGAACATTGGACGTATTGAAGCCGCCAGCATTAAGGAGATCAATACATACGCCACAACTGTGCGAAATTGCCACAGCACATAAATCGACAGTAAAGTGGTCAATACCGCTACGCCGATTCTTACAAGGTTCTTACTCATGGGTGTCTGCCAGGTTAACCTGAGATAATAAAGCGTCCAGGTCCGTTGAAAGGGCTTCTACTTCATCCATTACTTTATCGATTTGTTTCACATCTATTGCTGAACCACCCTTTTTGACACGGGCTTGTTTTTGCAGGTCTTGTGCCAGATCTTTGGCCTCATAACGCAGCCGGCTGGTAATGTCACGACCGAGCGAATCCTCCGGTACCAAATCAGCCGGGCGAAAAACGAAGCGTTCAAGTAAAAGCTGGATTATTGCAGCAATTGGAATTGCCATGAGAGCTCCTGCAACGCCAAAAAGGGAGCTGAAGGCGAAGATTGCCAGCAGGGCGACAAATGGATTAACGCCAACAGCCTTGCTCATGATACGGGGAACCAGGAAATTATTCTCAAGAAGTTGGATGATTACAGTGGCAACGACCACCCAGAGTAACATTGTGGGCGAAATGGATAAGGCGATCAACCCCGCTGGAATGGCACCTAATGTTGGTCCGACCATCGGTACAGCTTCCAACGCGCCAGCCACTAGGGCTAACACCAGGGCATTGGGCAATCCAATAATCAAGTAAGCGATTAAAGCTAAAACTCCAACAGCCAGGCAAAGGGCACCTTGCCCGGCAATGAAGTAGCCAATCTTTGATTCCATCGCCGTGATCAATTCAAAAATACTCTCGCGGTGGGATTTGGGTAGCAGTTGTATCAAAGATTGGATAGTTCGGGGTCCATCCAATGTCCAGTGGAATGCTAGGAGAAGGATGACGATGGCAAAAAACACAACCTTTGAGGCGGTTGTTACAACCCCCAGGGCTTGTTCAGCCGAAGCTAACAATTCAGGATTTGTTTGGCTTACAGAGTTGAATACTGGCAGTATATCTGGCAGGAACTGATTGAGGCTCGAGATCATCTCGTTTGGAGAATTCACCAGCCATGTGCGCAGATTTTGATAGTAACCCGGGAGTCCTGCAGCGATGGCTGATCCCTGGTCAAAGACCAGGGGAAACAATAAAAGGACAAAACCGATTAACAAAGCGAGCAGAAGCACATAAACGATGAGAACCCCTGCCACCCTGGGAACCCCCCGACGATAAAACCAATTCACGATCGGTCTGATGACTGTTCCCAACATGATGGCGACGAACAAAATGAAAATAACCATGTAAAAACGGTAGAGTAACCAAAAGCCAAGTGCCACACAAACGAGCACTATCGTGGCTACCATAACCCGCCTGAATGTCCATTGGTCAGTTTGTGATGGCGGATTGAGATCCAACTTCACCTCCGGGAAATCCACAATTTATTATTTTTCCAAAAAATACTCCCGCGCCTTGGCGGAAATTTGGGGATAGGTCATCTTGTCTACCGTGGCAATACCTACAATTCGCGCGCCAAGTTTTTTAGTCTTGAGACGGTTTTCGAGTTCAACCTTGGCTTCTCCCGGACCAAATATCCAGATGGATTCAGCGGTTTGAATGACCGCGATAACTCTGTCATAAAAGCTTTCCAGGTGATCACCAAAATGCCGGTCACGCACGTCATCACCAGCAGAATCCCGGTTATTCGAAGACTGCATATGCGACTCGACGTCCGAAGTGATCTCCTGGATCTTTTCGGATCTATCTTTAAAGGTGACCACCACTGCCTTGCGGTGATCGATCCATACACCTACTTCTTGCTTCAATTGGTCCTTCAAAGTTGTTTACTCCTTTGCTTGAGTAATTTTTGGAAGTACTTTTTTCTTGGGTGTGGCAATGATCGTATCGTTCCTTTTTTCCTGCTTTAACCGGCGAATATGAGCTCTTACTCCCTTTGCTTTCCGTTTAATTTTCATTTTGATAGGTTCACTTACCTTTTCTTTCACTTTCGTTTTGATAGGCTCGCTTGCCTTTTCTTCCATTTTCGATTTGATAGGTTCTCTTACCTTTTCTTTCACTTTCGTTTTGGTTGGAACGCTTGCCTTTTCACCCATTTTCGATTTGATAGGTTCTCTTACCTTTTCTTTAACTTTCGTTTTGGTTGGAACGCTTACCTTTTCTTTCACTTTCGTTTTGATAGGCTCGCTTGCCTCTTCTTTAACTTTCGTTTTGGTTGGAACGCTTACCTTTTCTTTCACTTTCGTTTTGATTGTCTCACTTGCTTTTTCTTTCATTGTGTTGCTCCTCTCGGTTATGTTAAACAATTTGTTGAGAACGTACTTTTATAAAATCAATAAATCCCATCTCAACATCTACATGGATCAGCTGCACGCGGATCCTGTCACCAACATCCACACCCTCGAATCCTTGTACCAGTTTTCCCTCGACCGGGATGGAAAGCAATCGCACCCAGGTACCTTTCTGGGCAGCACCAGTTGTTATGGAATCGAATTGTTCGCCAATCCTTGATTCCAGCAAGAGGGCTGCTGCGGATTTTTCAACCTGGCGTTCAACCTTGTTGGCAGCATTTTCAGCTTCAGTACAATGATTTGCCAACATATCCAATTCGTCTTTTTGATATGGAACGGCTTGTCCAACAAGCGCTGCTTTTAATAGCCGCTGGGTAACCAGATCAGGAAAACGTCGATTTGGGGCTGTGGAATGCGCATAGTCTTTAACAGCCAAACCAAAGTGCCCCTGGGTATTCCCTTCAGGCAGTTCGGCGATGTATTCGCCTGCTCCGAGCAACTTG
Organism: uncultured Anaerolinea sp.; assembly: GCA_964606265.1. Classification (GTDB taxonomy): domain Bacteria; phylum Chloroflexota; class Anaerolineae; order Anaerolineales; family Anaerolineaceae; genus UBA6107. Next base: position 10,085 of record CAZSGL010000022.1, read on the forward strand.
ATGACTGCCAGGGACAGGTCAGGGAAACGCAAGGGATCACTTGCCTTTTCCTTTACCAGGAACTCCTCAAGCGCTTTCGAATCCGGTATCAATGGAAGTTTGGTCCCATTATTTTTGGCGATCTCTACAATGCGCTCCCAACGTTTTGGAACGCGGACGACCCGCCTAAGCGAAGGAAAATTCTTTGAAGATAAAAAGCGCGCGGTAACACTATTAGCCGCGATCATAAAGTCTTCAATAATCTCCCTGGCGCGATTCTTTTTTTCAACATCGAGAATACGGATTTGATCACCATCGAATACAGGTTTGGCTTCAATGGTTTCCAGGCTTAAGGCTCCGTTCAGGTGGCGCAGATTTTTCATCTGTTGTGCTGCCTTGTCCTGGATACGGATGTTTTCCGCAAGCCCGTCGACAGCCTTCATTGCTTCAGGAGCAGGTCCATTGCCTTCCAACCAGGCTGCGATACTGTGATAGGCAAGTTTGGCATGATTTTTAACCTGGGCGCGGTAGACCTCAGAAGATAGAACCGATCCATCCGGGTCAATGATCATCTCGACAACAACTGCCAAACGGTCTTCATTGAAATTTAACGACGTAAAATTTGTTGATAGTTTCTCAGGGATCATTGAAAACACAGTTGCAGCCGTATAGACAGAAGTAGTGTTGTGGCGGGCGTGCTCATCAATGGCAGATCCCTCTTTGACCAATGCGTCCACATCTGCCACTGCCACCCAAATTTTGACACCTCCGACCGGTAATTCTTCTGCCACAGTCAGTTGATCCAGGTCAAGAGAATCATCGTTATCAATGGACACCCAAAGGAGACCGCGTAAATCATGCGCTGGGGCATTGTTCAATTGCGCCGGCGCTTGAATCTTTTCAAGTTCCCGGAGTGCTTCAGCAGAAAAGTCCGGGAGCAAGCCTCTTTCAAGCATGGCTTTACGGGCAATGGTCTCTAAAATGAAACGATGCTTGCTGCTGTGATTAGCCAAAAATTCACTCACTCTATTCGTAACCAGTAGTTACATCAATCCTATAAGTAATCTAATTGGTTTGCGAAATTTCCTTAACAACTTCCGCAGTTTTTTCCGGCTGGTTGACGCGTGTCGCGACGTCGGCCTGGGAAATTATGCCAACCACTTTGTTTACACTATCCACGATGACAATCCGACGTAACTGGTTTTCAGACATAGCATCCAGGGCAACTTGTAATTCATCATCTTTACGGCAGGTGACAACCTTGCGGGTCATTACCGCCTCAACCCTGGTGGATTTTGCTTCGAGCCCTTCACCGACAACCTTCATTGCCAGGTCACGGTCAGTGATGATACCAATTAGTTTTTGGGTGTTGTCATTTTCAACCACAGGCACTGATCCAACGTTTTCGCGTTTCATGAGTTCCGCCACGCTGATTACGTTGTCGGTTGGCATACAGAAGCTGGGGTTCGGGGTCATGATATCGGCACATGTTTTCATCAATCGTTCCTTTCAAAAAAAACCATTGTTTAATGATGAGCTGGGCAGGTTATACCCATCCCTCAAAGAGTTGATCCCAATAAGCGGGAGTACTTTTTTGCAGTCCAACCTGCCCGGTTTTATACCGGGCAGGTTGATCAAGTTGCGGTTTGGTTCGATCGATATGATGCGCGGGTGGTTAAATGATCCCGAGCAGTTTCAAGACGACGAGAATGATCGCGATCACGATCAGTGTGTGAATCCAGCCACCGGTTTTCGGGAAGCCTGAGAAGACTCTTCCACCAAAAGCGCCGAGCAGCCACAGTACCAACAGGATTACAATAATCGTCCACATAAGTTTTCTCCTTTATTTTGATCTTTCAAAGATTTTTTGGATGCCGCAAAGTTTTTGTCTTGCAGCATTTGACCTAACGGTCTGGGATAAAAATCCCGATAATAGCATTACTACTTGTCTTCACGCGTTACCCGATTCGTCCCTTTGCCTGAACAGTTTCAGAAGAATTAGGCTGTCCACCAACCTGTCTGGCATCATGTATCTCATGGAAATTATTTGTGTCTATACCAGCCTGCATTTTTTCTTCATCTGAAAGCACAAATCCTCCGATAAATTTCCTGATTACTCCCAGGATGGAGGATGCTGCTGCCATGTTTGTCGCGCTGGTTCCATCTCTAACATTTGCTTCAACCGATTCATCCATTTGTTAACCTAATTTCTCAATGAGTGTTTGATATTTCTGGCAGGGATGCTATGGCACACCCCTGCCAGGTGCGGCATTAGTACCGCATGAAGAAATTCTGCTTGATCTAGAGCCTGCGGCGTAACAGGTGGACGATACCGATGAGGATGATGGCACCTAACAGCGTCACCAGCATGGTCGGAAGGGTAATGGCATCGTTTATCGTGCCGACATTCAACAGTGGGGTGATGAACCAACCAGCCAGGAATGCGCCAACAATGGCCACGATGATGTTAATTAACAAGCTTGCGCGGTCCTTCATAATAACGGAGGCAACCCAACCAATTACTGCAGCAACAACCAGGTAAATTATGATGTTCATATGTTCTCCTTATAAATAGTGGATTTCACGGATTACCGTGTCTTTCTTTTGATCCTCTCCCCTTTGCACAAGGCAAGTGAGGAGAGTGAACAAACAAGGAACAAAATGTTAAGAATCGGAATCAGAGGCAGGGACTGTTTTAACAACCAACCGCCTGCGTTCTGCTTCTGACATCCAACTGGCAATCCAGCCGATAAAAGCGCCTACGGAAAGCCATATGATGAAATTGGAAAGCTTCATTTGTTTCTCCTTTCACAAAACCAGCGTGTGTTTCAGTGATTTAATCAGGGTTTCCATCTTACTGTTTAGGGAGTGTCCGTCGGTAGGCGTGTATTGACGTCTTCGGTAATGGTGGTTCTTGTTGCGGTGGCTGATTGTACAGGGGCGCGATCAGTGACTGTGGTCTGCTTGGTACTTATGGGTCCGCGCGGGCGATAGAAGAGTACGTAAACCAGTCGTTCCAGTGCCCAAAAAACCAGGGCGTAGATGATCATTGCGATCAATGTCGAAAACTCGAATACCATTCCGCCGGCTGCAGGAGCACCCGTTAGACTGGCAAAAGGTGCAACGAACACACTGGTTAAACCGTACAGGAATGAAGCAAAAGCGTTCTCCGGGTTTACTCCGATGAGTTTAAAGAAGAAGCGTAACGCCAGCACGGCTTCTAGGAATCCGAGCAGCAACCAGATTAACTGTGTCGCTTTAAAGGTCGCAATTCGACCTTCACGCCCTGCTTCTTGCTGCGAAGTTCTTGTTTCTCGATAGTCCGTCATTTTGTCCTCTTTTCCCATTCTGCTTGCGCTTGTTGTTGGGTGTAGCCATACTTTTCCTGGAGCAATCCCATCAACTTATCGTAATTGCCTTCGACTTTGTCCAGGTCGTCATCAGTGAGCTTGCCCCACCAAATTTTTGCTTCGCCACGAACCTGCTTCCACTTGCCTTCGAAAACGTTATTGTTTATCATTTTTCCCTTTTCCTGTGTTTATCTGATCAAGACCGGCGGGAGGGCTTTAACAAACCGCCCAGGATCAGACCAATTCCCAATCCGGCGGTTATTGCCACCCAGGGATACTGTGCCACCTTGTCGCTCCAGTTGCCAGGTACCTTATTGGCATATTCCTGCGCCTTGGAGTTATATTGGCTCAATCCGTGTCCAACTTCCTTTTTTACCGTTGCCGCAGCGTCCACTAGGGTCTCTTTCGCATCCCCTTTTATCTTTTCAAATCCTTGCGAGATTTTTGAAGAGCCGTTGTTCATCAGTAAGTTTAGGTCCCGCCTTATGTCGGCTGTGTCCTGTTGAATTTTCTTTTCCAACTGTCTGTCATTCATTTTTCACGTTCCTTTTCTGGCTTTCGCCGTAAACTGGTTCGTTCTCGATATAGGACCTGAGCATCCAGGCCATTTTTTCATGAATACTCATTACCCCTACCAGTAATTCAACCGTACCTTCGTCTTCATATTCCTCGCTGCACTTTCTAATATCCTCGCGAAGAAAACGGATGACCGTTTCATGGTCTGCCAGAAGATGAAGGATTTCCGGGGGATTCGGAGATTGTTCATCTATACGCGCGTGAGCCAGGAACTCTTTGAAACTGGCGATGGCTACGCCGCCGAGTATTCGTGCACGTTCTGCGATCTTGTCAGCAATTTCATCCAATTGTTTGTATTGTGTTTCGAATAGGATATGCATTTCGAAGAAACCTGACCCGCTTGCGTTCCAATGTGCGCTGCGTGTTTTCCGAGATAAAACCGTTTCATTGGCCAGGCTGTTATTGAGGATTTCTATTATCGGATGGCGCACTTCACTTTCCAATCCGATGTTTGGCTGGATGAGGATATGCAGGGGCTTTAATTTGTGACCATCATTATCCAGGCTGATGATCGGTTTTGTGAGGATCTGCGTTTTCAGTACTTGTTTGGGCTTGATTCCCATATAGGCTCCTTTCACAGATAGTTTTTGCCTACGATAGCATGGTATCAAGATGGGGCTGTCGACGTCCCTAATAGAGTCTAAAAAATTCCTAAAAAATGGGGAGTTTAGAAAGGTCAGGAACATTCAAAAAATCTGACGAATCTGGAATAGATCCAATCAGTCGCTGCGGGTTGCGAATACGACGGTATGATGGTCGAATTTGCCATCGACAAAGTACCCGGTACAGGTGATCAGCGTCAGATGCGACAATCCGTCTGCACCTGCTTCTGCTGCCAACCCGCTGGTGGGTCCCACCCCATAGATCCTGGTAAGAACCTCGGGGGTGGATGATTCCAGTATCGAATAGCGCTTCACCTCATCAACGGTAAAGTGGATGTCAATAAAGGTGTTTTCAACATGAATAATGATCAGGTCTCCGGGGCGCAGTCTCTTAAGGTTGAAGAAGGTTTGAGCCTCCCCAAGTAACCCATTCACATGCCCGGTGATGGTGGCTGTTCCCGGTTCTCCAGGTATTGCGCTGCCGCGGTACCAGAAAACGGAACTCCAGAGGGGATCTCCCCAGGGACCTTTAGGAGAATCCATCGCATTATCGTCTGATTGACCAACCCCCAACACTGGTGCTCCGACTTTTATTGCCGGGATCTGTAACACAAGCGGCAATTCAACCGGCCCTGATTTAATATCGAGATTGGGATCATAAGCCGCGCCGAGAATAGAGAATTCAGGTGTCGGTTGTGTGGTGGGAGTTATTGGCAGATTATTTAAAGATGAATTTAGAGGCGTCAATGCCGGTGTCGGAAGAAAGGACAAGGGAGGCCGGTCTATCGCCTCCCTTGTCCCTTTGGATCCGCCACCCGCAAGTGCTGTCGAGACTACCAGTAATATGATAAGACAGCTAAGCAGGTAGCGGCGAGCGGGGATGCTCATGATCCACCAATAGGCTGGTTATTTTTTCAGTCGATAATCGCGACGTAATGCGCGCACGATCAGGACTGCAACGACAATGCTGAGGCTTCCGAAAAGAAGTGCCAACCCCAGGGGTAAAACCTCATTGCGAAGTGGTGCTCCGCCTGAAGTAGGTAATCCGCTGACCGTTGGAACGGCGGTGCCTTCTTCTACTACTGCTTCTTCCACTGCAGCACAAGAAGGACCGGTGATACTATTGGATAGAAGAGTAACAGGACCGCCAATCGCTAATGCTCGACCATCAAGACTTACGCCAGTTCCAAAGGTAATGCCAGTTCCAGCGATAATTGTTCCCACAAACGAACCGCCAGTAAGTGAGGCTAGCGTCGGAACATACCAGTACACATCACAAGCCCTTGCTCCGCCTATTAATGTGACTGATCCTGAAGATGTAAGACTGGAAGAGGCTCTAAAAATGTAGACACCTGGGCCATCAAGGGTCAGTGCACCACCACCCAATGAACCCGCCCCAATATCATACACACCCGGGGTAACAGTCTGACCATCAAGTGCACCTAAATCACCATTCGATGCCTGGCCACTTATGCTTCCGACAGCCGCAAGTGCGGCTGCCTGTGCATCCTGTGCCGCGGTATCAGTTTGGTGAGTTGCTCCTCCAACTGAAATTTCAGATAATCCTGTAATGGAAGTTCCAGACCAAACCCCAAGATCGCCAGATAGGGTCGTGGGTCCAGAATTGGTGACCGCTGAGAATCCCAGCACTGAATAACTTCCTGCTGCACCCAACGAAGGGGCAGTGGCTGCAAGCGGCTTCGCAAAGGCTTCCTGCGATAATCCCAACATAGTGAAAGTCATTACCATGATGGTGGTTACTATGAGTACTTTTAGTGTTTTCATTCTTTCAACCTCCTGCTAAACTTCTAACCTAAAGATGCTTTTCTGCGTGCACCATGTTCTCTACTAATACCCTGTGATGCACCTCGTCCAGGATAGTATTCTGGGACACTAATATCCTATCCAACAAGGTCTGTCTAAGTCCCTAATACGACCTATTAAAAGTCTAAAAAATGAGGAACACTCAAAAACTGACAAACCAAAACAAAAACGGGCCTCCAGCGAGCCCGTCATGTATTAAAAAGGATACCCTTAACAGAATTAATAGATCTTCTTTGAATGAAGGTTGTAACCCATACCGGGTACAGTTTCAAGAAGGTCGCTGTAATCGCCCAATTTCTTTCGCAGCCGTCCGAGATAAGTGTGCAGGTAGTGGTTGGACCCGCGGTACTCAGGACCCCAAACTTGAACCAATAATTCATCATGAGTGACGATGGCATTTATATGGTGCCCCAGTACTGCCAACAGGGCATATTCTGTCCGGGTTAAGTGCAAATCGTTTTCGCCAATTAAGACCCGGCGAGCGGCCATGTCGATGACGAGATCACCAATTTGAATCTTTTCGCCATCAGCTTTTGCCGAAACATAAGATCTGCGCAGGAAAGCGCGCACACGTGCCAGCAGCTCTTCCGCACTAAAGGGTTTGGTCACATAGTCATCTGCGCCTGCATCCAGGGCGGTTACCTTTAGATCTTCCTCCAAACGTGCGCTTAAAATGATGATCGGCACATCTGAACGTCCCCGGATCCATTTGCAAATATCCACGCCTGATAATCCGGGGAGCACAAGGTCCAGTAGAACCAGGTCAACCGGAACCGATTCAAATATTTCCATTGCCTCATGGCTGTCCTTTGCTTCGCTGATCGTATATCCGCGTTTTGCCAGGTTAACTCTCACCAGCTTGCGAATATTTGGATCATCTTCGACTATTAATATATTGCCCATTGTATTTACTCCTAATCCGAAGTCTTCCGTGTAACTTGTTTTGGAACGAGAGGTATTGTAAATGAAACAGTTGTACCAGGAGAAGCTTTCTTCCGGATCCAGATTCTTCCCCCATGCGCCTCGATCAAGCCCTTACAAATTGCCAAACCCAGACCTGCACCTTTTGCAGAGCCAGTTTCCTCCGAAATTCCGCGCCGAAAAGCCTGAAAAACCCGTTTCCGTTCAGAAGCGGGAATTCCTTGTCCCTGGTCATTAACATTAACCTGGACAAAATTACCACACACATTGGCTGAAATATCAATCACGGTACCTTTAGGTGAATAAGACGCTGCGTTATGCACCAGGTTGACCAGAACTTGGGCAATTCTCGTTTCATCCACAAAGATCGGCGGTAGATTTTCAGGGATGTTAATGGTTAATTGTTTTCCAACAGTTAATACCTTTAATTGAGGAGATGCTTCAACCAGGATCTCCTGAAGCGAATGCGGATTTAATTGGATAGGTAGCCTACCTGCATCCAATCTCGAAAGATCAAGGAGGTGGTCGATTAACTCTTGCAAACGATAGGATTCATGCTGAATAGTCTGTACGAAATCCTTCTGTTCTTCGGGTTCCCAATTGACGTCTTCGGCCAGCATTGTTGTGGTGAATCCAATGATCGAAGTGAGCGGGGTGCGCAGCTCATGCGAGATCATCGCCAGAAATTCGGTTTTGATCTGGTTGGCACGATCCGCTTCATGGCGGGACTCAGCCTCAATTTCAAGCAACTTGAGGTTGAAAAGCGTGATGGTTGCCTGGTCGATAAGAACTTTCAGATGGCGTAGTTCGATATGACTGAAACGCGTGTCTTCTTCGAAGTAGACCGCAAGGCATCCCAGCCATTCTCCCGAAGTTAATAACGGGAAGCACACTGTTGTGTGAACCTTTCCTTCCAGAAGAAAATCCCGCAATAGGGGGGATAAACGTGTGCTGGTCCTGGTCCCATTGATCACAACCGTCCGGTTTGGCTGCATCAGTTCCCAGAATGATGGCTCTTCATACAATGTTGTTTCACTGAACCAGGGAGACTTTTTTTCGCTTGTAATCCATGTAGCGGTCAATTCTACCCCGCGGGATGGTCCTGCTTTGGGGTCATCAAAAAAAAGCAAAGCTGCCCGATGAGCAGAACGGAGTTCATATGCCGACATCAGGGTTCTCAGGACTGCATCCGGCTTTCTAGCCAAGCTCATGCGTCGGCTGAGGGTAAATTGTTCGCGGGAGCGGTCCAGCGATTTCCGTAACGCCTGGTCAACCTGGTTTTGACTGGTGATATCTTGTGCAATGCTGACTTGATAGAGAGAATTCCTGGATTCGTCCTGGATTACAAAGGAATGCACAGATATCCAACGCGTGCTGCCATCCGGTCTGATTATTCTGTAGGTTTGATCCAGGGGTTTACGGATATCATCCGGCCGGGCAGACATCACGATCACCCGGTCTTCAGGGTGCACGCTTTGGATCAGTGTTGATTGATCGGTTATCAGGCTTTCGCAGGGGAGACCCCAGACGGTCTCAAATGCAGGGCTGACGTATAAGAGTTGGTCAATATTTAGATCACGGATCCAAATCACTTGTTCGATCTTTTCAGCGATTGGTTTGAAAAGATTCGCATTTAGTATCGGGGTGTCGGTTTTATCCTTTGATTTAGTTGCATTCACATTAATAATTATAGAACATAAAAGGAGTCCTTTGTAGTCGATTGGGCGAAAATTAATAACTCTGAAAGTGAGAAAATTCCGCAGTTGAGTGAAATACCGGGAACAAGTGACCCCCGGAATTCTGCTGAAGAAGGGACGTGAAGAGAATTCAATACCAGCGAAAGTGTATGAGGGTCTTTTTCGACAAATTGCACGGAACGGTGAACCGGGGAAAGAAACCTATCCATATTATAATAAAAGATCAATATCGAAAAGACCACTCAAGCGTAGATTTACGATAGCAACAGGTTGCCTTCTGCCTCACTGCAAGACACCAGTTCGACCAGGAAATTCCATTGGGATGTTTGAAAGATTTTACACAGGCATGGATTTCTGGCCATATGAGAATATATGCTGCCTTCTTCGGTTGATCAAGAATCAGCTAGCGCTCAGCTGCTCTGCAAAGGATAATTAAGCTGGCAACTCACTGAATTGGAGGTTTTCATCACATGTTTACCCGCATTTTAGTCACCGGTGGGGCTGGGTTTATCGGTTCCAATTTTATACATTTTGTTCTTGATAAATTCCCTGATGTAAGCATAGTAAACCTTGACCTGCTCACTTATGCCGGCAGCCTGGAAAACTTAAAAGAATTACCAACCAACGCCAGGTACCAATTTGTTAAGGGTGATATCTGTGATAAGGATGCGGTCTCCAGTTTAATGCGGGCAAATAACATTGAAGCCGTGGTTCATTTTGCCGCTGAGACTCATGTTGATCGTTCAATCTCCGGACCCGGATCATTCATTAATACGAATATTTTTGGTACCTTTTCATTATTAGAGGCTGCACGCACAGGGTGGAATCTTGATAAAGGAACTCGAAGATCCAAATTCAGATTTCACCATATTTCCACTGATGAGGTTTTTGGTTCTCTTAGACCAGAAGACCCCGGTTTTTCCGAGCGAACACCATATTCGCCAAACTCGCCCTACGCAGCATCCAAGGCAAGCAGCGACCATCTCGTGCGGGCATATCATCATACCTATGGCTTGCCGGTAACGCTCACTAATTGCTCAAATAATTATGGGCCATACCAATTCCCCGAAAAGCTGATCCCATTAATCATTCTCAATACCCTTGAAGGAAAACCTCTGCCGATTTATGGAGACGGGCTGCAAATCCGGGATTGGCTCTATGTGGAAGACCACTGCGCGGCGATATGGCAGGTACTTCAGGAGGGTAAAGATGGTGCTAGTTACAATGTTGGAGGTAATAATCAGCCAACGAACCTGGAGATAATAGACACTGTTTGTACGTTGATGGATGAACTTGTTCCGGATTCGGCACATAGACCTCACAGTCAACTGAAGCGGTTTGTTGCTGATCGCCCCGGGCATGACCGCCGATACGCAATGGACATCTCCAGTATTGAACGTGATTTGGGATGGCGACCCAGGCATGGCCTGGGGAGTGGGCTTCGGAAAACTGTAAAATGGTATCTGTCTAATCCAAACTGGATTGATACAATCAAACAACAAAAACAATATAATGAATGGGTAGATCAAAACTATACCAAGCGAGGGGAAAAATGAAAGGTATTATTTTGGCTGGTGGAAAAGGATCCCGCTTATCTCCTTTAACGCAAGTGATTAGCAAGCAGCTTCTTCCGGTTTACGATAAACCGATGATTTATTACCCATTATCGATGCTCATGCTTGCAGACATTCGAGAGATATTGGTAATCAGCTCGCCTGCAGACTTACCGGCGTTCAAACGCCTTTTGGGTGATGGAAGCCTTTGGGGTTTGGAATTTACCTATGAGGAACAGATTTCACCCCGTGGACTTGCTGACGCATTCATCGTTGGTGAAAAGTTTATAGATAATGATCCTGTCTGTCTCATCCTTGGCGATAACATATTCTTTGGCACCGGTCTGCCTGAAAAACTGCGGCAAGCCGCATTACTTGAACGTGGTGCCATCATCTTCGCGTACCCAGTCCGCGATCCACAACGCTATGGTGTGGTAGAGTTTGGAAAAGATGGAAAAGCAATTAGCCTGGAAGAGAAGCCTGCACATCCAAAATCCCACTATGCAGTACCCGGTTTGTATTTTTATGACTCAAAAGTAGTTTCCATGGCAAAGGCATTAAAACCCTCGCCGAGAGGGGAGATTGAGATCACGGATTTGAACCGGATCTATCTGGAACAGGCTGAGTTGAGCGTTCAACAATTGGGTCGTGGTACAGCATGGTTGGACGCCGGCACACATGAATCCTTATTGCAGGCTGCAAATTTTATTCAGGCAGTGGAGGAACGGCAGGGTATCATGATCGCCTGCCCGGAGGAAATTGCACATCTCAAAGGATACATGACCAGGGAGCAGCTTTTAGAAGCGTCCATGGCATATGAAGGTAATATGTACGGACAATACCTGCAGCGCCTT
>CAZSGL010000023.1:0-6106 GCA_964606265.1 uncultured Anaerolinea sp.
TTACTGAATTGTTTTAATTGAATCCGTTTCGCGATTGTGCGTCCCCTCGCGTTGGTTGCACCCTGATGCTCTTTCAGGGGAGCAGGTAGTGCGAGTCCTGTGGACGAGCGTTTTTTGCGAGTGCTGTGCACGAGCAGGTAGTGCGGTGGGGTCTCATTTCTTGGAACGAGTACCAGAAACCAATAGTTTTTTCTTCCTTTAATTCGCGCGGTCTGTCAGGATTCGAATTGAATCTTTTTGTTTCCATGAATCAATTCGAACAGGTTCAATGGGCTGGGTTAAAACATACCGTTCACATTCGGGCTCTCCACCGGCACTTCCTGCGCAGCTTCCCACTCCTCGATGATCTGGTCGCCCTCAAAGCGGAAGATATGCATCAACGCGAACTCCGGCATTTCCGGCTTGAGGAACACCCTGGCATGCACCACCAGATCCCCCTCTTCCACCACGCGCATCACCTCGAACACCCGCTTAGGGTACTCCAGCGCGCTTTCTTCCATGGCAACCATAAGGGAGTCCCTATCTCCTTTGAAATAAGGGTTGTGATGCGCAAATCGTGGATGCACATAGCGGCTGAACGCCTCCCGCGCCTTCCCAGAGGCTGCCAGCCCGAGGAAGGACACCGCGATGTTTTTTCTACTTTCCGTCATAGGCGTCCAATAATATCGCAATATCCAGTTTCTTCATCTCCAAAAGGCATTGAGTCATCCGGTCGATCTTTTCTCGGTCGTCACCGCCCAGTAATTTGTCCAGCATCTTGGGCGATACCTGCCATGAAAAACCGAATTTGTCCTTAAGCCAGCCGCAAGCTTCTGCTTCTGGGTCCGCAGACAGGATTTCCCAGTACTTATCTATTTCTTCCTGGTTTTCGCAGTTAATGATAAAGGAAAGCGACTCGCTGAAACTGAATTTGTGCTCATGCGCACTATCCATGGCGGCAAACATCTGTCCGAAGAGGTTAAAAGAACCAAACTTGATCGTACCCGCCTTATCCGGTTCCTCGCCCTTTTCGTAGCACATCAAGTCGTTGATCTTAGAGTCAGGGAAAATGGAGGTCCAATAGTTGATCGCTTCTTCCGCTCTGCCGGCAACCTCACCCGTGAACATCACCACCGGTCTGATCATTTGCTTGGCGTTGGCTTCATTGGAGTACATCAACTGCCACGAAACACCGTACTTGTCCTCCACCCACACGTACCTTTCGCTGAACGGATACGCTCCGAGTTCCATCAGTGCTTTACCGCCTTGCGACAGCTTCTTCCAGTATTCATCCACCTGGTCTTTGGTGGTGCAGGTCACCAGCAGCGACACCGACGGATTGACTTTGAAGATCGGTCCCGCGCTTATCGCCCCGATCTCATACCCCAGCACCTCGAAGGTGATGATGTCGGCAGTATCAGAAGGGGTGTTATAGATGAAGTACCGGTTCGTGATCCTGGAATTTGGGAATATCGACACATACAGACTCGCGGCTTCGAAAGCTTCTTTGTCATACCACAGGTGTGGGGTAATTTTTTGCATCTCTTTTTGCTCCTTTACAATTTAGATATTGAAACACGTAAATTTGGCGTTACTCCATCGGGGTGACCAGTTGAAAGTAATTGCCGTCCGGGTCTGCCAGAGTCGTAATCCATCCGCCGCCCATTTCATAGGGTTCGCGAATGACCTTAACCCCCAGCGTTTTAATGCGTTCAAATTCTTCTTTGACATTGGCCGTTTCAAAATTGATCATGATCCTGCCGGGGTCTTTTGTAGCACCGGTCATTTCAGAATGATCCAGCAGTGAAAAATAAGCGGCGCCAACCTGCCAGCCGACGAACCCGTTTTCTTCATCCGTCATCCCCGCCGGCTGTCCAAGAACCTTTTCATAGAAGGCTGCCATCGCTTTGAGCTGCTTCGTTCCGATCATAATTGAGTTGAGATTGAGCATTTAATTTGATCCTTTCTCTGAGCAAATCAACACCGCCAAATATTTTTTGGTCATTCGTACTTGGGCGGTCAAACCTATAATACCACCAATTTTGTCCGATTTACCCGGTCATCTGGAATGGAAATGTGAAACATGAATTGCATAATTTGCTATACTACAAATACAATCATCCATCACCCAAGGAGATTTTCCCCATGCAAGCTCTCGTCATTTATGATTCCGTATTTGGCAACACCGAAAAGATCGCTCAGTCCATCGCCTCCGGGTTGCGCACCGCTCACGAAACCCAGTGTCTCCGCGCCGGCTCCGTTTCCGTGGCGCAGATCCGCGATGCCGACATCGTCGTGATTGGCTCCCCCACCCGCAGCTTTAGAGCCACTCCCGCCACTCACAGCGTGCTGGAGGCTATTCCCTCAGGTGCGCTCCAGGGCAAAAAGGTGGCCGCCTTTGATACCCGCCTCTTAATGACCGGCGTCAAAGGACTCCTTTTCCGCAAGATCATCGACAAGGGCGGTTACGCCGCGCCCCTCATCGCCAGCGGGCTTGAAAGCAAAGCCGGTACCCTGGCGCTGCCCGCAGAAGGTTTCTTCGTCAAAGGAGAAGAGGGTCCGCTGGTGGACGGCGAATTGCAGCGCGCCGTGGATTGGGGGGCGAAGCTGGCATGACCACACCGGAACACGACCTGGCAGCACAACTGGCACATCTTTCACCGCGGCTTAATGCGGGTGAGTTCGTCTTCATCACCCACAAAGGGCACCTGCCAGCCAATGTTCGCCCGCTTGCCTACTTTCACGAGTGGGAGGGTGAATCAGTTGTCCTGCGCGCAGAACAGGCGGAGATCATCGGTATCAAGTATGGCGTCTCCTATGCCTGGATCACCCTGGATGTCCTCTCCGCGTTGGAGTCTGTAGGTCTCACCGCCGCGGTCACCACTGCGCTCGCCAAAGCCGGCATTCCGTGTAATGTCATCGCCGCCTTCCACCACGATCACCTCTTTGTCCCCTTTGCCGACCGGGAACGCGCCTTGAAGTTGTTGAAAGAATTACAGAATCAAGTATCCGCATAATTCCTGTTGCAAATCGTCATAATCTCTCTATAATCAATGCAGACTTGCATTCCAAAGTAAAACTAATCTTTTTCGGTGGGGAAAACCAAAGGAGATGAATATGAAATCACGACTGGCTTTGTCTGCGTGCTCCAGGCAATTTGCGTGTTGGGTGGCGCTGTTAATCCTTCTTGTTTCTGTCGCTGGATGTGAATTTCAGCAAAATCCCAATCCCCCAATTGAAGAAAATCCGGCTTCTCAAGGATTTCCGCCGTTGACCTCTGATGAAAACATTGAGCTTCAAGACCTCCCTTTTGTTGATTCAACGCAGTGGTATGTCAGTACAACCGGGGATGATGCCAACCATTGCCACTCCCCGGCAAAAGCCTGCCGTAACATCCAGACTGCCATCGATCGCGCCGCGGATGACGACACCATCCATATTGCCGACGGCAGTTATTATGAACAACTCCTCTTGACCAAGAAATTAAAAATCACTGGCGAATCCAGGCAAAATACCATAGTTGATGCTCAACTCAACAACAGACCGCTAACTTTGGATGGCACCAGTTTGCCAAATGGAATTGGTCTCGACCTAAGCGATGTCACCCTCACCGGCGGCGCAACTGGTAAAGGCGGCGGTTTCTACATTGAGCGGGGTTCCTGGATAGTACTCGATGACGTGGAGATCCGCAACAATGTCGGTCATTCGGCGGGTGGCGGAATCTATAGTAACAATACTGCCTATTTGAACTTAAATAACGTCCTGGTACACGACAACAAAACTGGAACAGGCGGCAGCAATAGCAGCCGCGGTGGCGGTATCTTCTTTGGCACCGGAGAGGATGGGTCGGGTTCATTCCCGGCTTTCTTCGTTCTCAATGTCAATGATTCGCAAATCTATGGCAACAGTGCCTACAATGGCGGCGGAGTTTACAATGCAGCCACCATGAACATCATGCGCTCCCTTGTCGAGCAAAATAATGCAGAAAATGAGGGCGGAGGTGTTTATAGCGAATATGACGGAACTGTTGGACAATCGGATGTACTCAACAACTCTGCAGTCCGTGCTGGTGGCGGTATATTCAACGGACGGGATTTTCCCGGTACCATCCCTGGCATGAGTGTTTTTGAATCAGAAATATCTGGGAATTCCGCAAAATTGGGGGGTGGCATATATACCGAACAGGGACTTAGCCTTGTCGCCAACACTATTTCGAATAACACCGCCACCGTGAAGGGCGGAGGCATCTGCAACCAAACCAACTTTGAAATTTACCAGGGCGGGTCAGAATATTCCGGAGGACTCTTTGCCATCAATTCAACCATCAGTGGTAACAGCGCGCCGGTTGGGGGTGGTGTTTGGAATGGCGACCAACCCGATGGTTTTTACTTCCCCGGGCTGTTTGAGGCAAAGAATGTCACCATCGCCGATAATACCGGAGGCGGCATCTTTTACCATTACGGCTCCTTGAGTTTAACCAATGTGCTCCTCGCTAATAACGGTCAGAACTGTGATTTTGGCGATGAATTTACCGTTGTCAACAGTATGTCCAGCGATGGTACCTGTACGGGTTTTATCGAAGCAGACCCCGGGATTGGTGCATTGGCAGAAAATGGCGGTCTTACCCAAACGCACGCGCTGATGCCAGGTTCTCCAGCCCGCGATGCCGCAGCGGATTTTCCCTCCCTGTTCACCGACCAGCGCCAGAGTGTCCGGCCGCTGGATAGCGATGGAGACGGGGTGGCAAAGTGGGATATAGGAGCATTTGAAGCAGAATATAAAACCTTTCCTATCAAAACGCTTAACCCCACGGACACTCCCACCCCGGTGGTGGGTCCGCAAACCTTCATCCCCTGGCAGATGCCTCCCTGCCGCCAGGGTCCGGCTTCCCTTTATGCTGCCTATGGGTTGCTCACCCCCAATACCTCCTATCCCATTTTAGGCGTCAGCCAGGATGGGCGTTGGTTTAGTGTGCAGTTTACCCCCATTACCAGTTGTTGGGTACATCGTGATGATGGTCAACCCAGCGGTGACCCGGCATTACTCGAAGTGATTCCATTCACAATTATCACCAAAACTCCGACATTAACCCCCACACCGGTGAATTGCGGGACATTTGGAAGTTTAAACGCCTGTAACAGCCACCCCATATGTGAGTGGATTGTTCCTCCAACAGGTGCACAGGGGTCGTGCCACAGAAAATAGAGGTTCTTAAAACCTTATGTCTTTTTAGAACAAAAAATGATAATCGCTGAAGGAAACTTTTGGCGGTTATACTAATTTAGTGACATCCATAGACACACTAAAGGAACGCACCCGGCTCCTCAAGCGCGACACTCTGGCGCTCTGGTACGCCTCCCGCGATATGCGCACTCCCTGGTATGCCAGCCTGCTGGCGGTGGTCGTGGCCGCCTATGCCCTCTCCCCCATCGACCTGATCCCGGATTTCATCCCCGTTCTCGGCTACCTGGATGATCTTATCCTCATCCCCGCTGGCATCGCACTTACGCTGCGTCTTATCCCACTCGAGGTGATGGCTGACGCGCGCGCCAGGGCGGAGAGTTCGCTCGCCAAACCCAATCCCTGGTGGATGACGCTGCTCATCATCCTTGTTTGGGTCGGAGTGCTGGCGCTGTTGCTCTATCTCCTCCTGCCGCTGCTCCAAAACAACGGTAAAATTGAGGCTACTTCATGAATCAGGAGAATGCATGCTTGCAAATATTCTAATATGTGTTGGGCTTATTCTTGCCGGTGCCTGGCTATCCTGGCGTGCCTTTGCGCCGAGGCTTAGATCCCGCGCAGCTCAGGGTTGGCCTATTGTCGATGGAGAAGTCCTGGAAATTGACATGGGCGAGGAATTCTTGCGCACTGCCACTGGCAAAGTTGGCACCGGTTTCTTTCCTTTTGTTCGGTATGGATATTCTGTCAGCGGACAATCCCACGAAAACGACCGCATTACTTTTGCCAAGGGGAGCCTGGATTTCATCACCGCCACTAATGTCCGCGACGAGTTTAAGGTTGGCGGAAAGGTTAAGGTGCATTACAACCCGGCCAATCCCACAGATAGTGTCCTTTACCCCAAATCAACAGTGGGCATGGCCTCAAGGATACCCGGCATATTTGTCCT
>CAZSGL010000023.1:6206-21280 GCA_964606265.1 uncultured Anaerolinea sp.
ACTGTTCACTGTGCCGCGCTCATTGTGGTACCTGAATCCGTAACCCAGCCCTATGAGTATTACCAGGACAACGTCAGCAAATCCATCGAGTTCTTCCAAACCCTGCATCAATTAGGCTACGACCGCGTGGTCTTCAGTTCTTCAGCTGCCCTGTATGATATCGTCCCCGGCTTCATGGTCACTGAAGAAGCCCCCATTAAAGCCAGCAGTCCATATTCTCGCACCAAATTGATGATGGAAATGGTGCTCAAAGACTTCTGTTCCGCCTACGGGATGAAAGGTATCGCACTTCGCTACTTCAATCCCATTGGCGCCGACCCCAAGATGCGCAGCGGTATCCACGTTAAGGAACCCACCCATGTACTGGGCAAATTGGTAGACACAGCCCAGGGGCGGCAGCCGGTTTTCAACATCACCGGAACGCATTTCCCCACCCGTGATGGTACAGGCATCCGCGATTACGTCCATGTATGGGATCTTGCGCGGGCGCATGTCAACGCTGTCACCCAATTCGACGATGTTTTCCAGCGCGCCGGTAACCCTACCAGCAACTACCTGGTGATCAACCTGGGCACAGGTCGCGGCGTGACAGTACGCGAACTGGTCACCGCTTTTGAAAAGGTGTATGGGCAAAAGATCAATAAAAAAGAAACTGGTCCCCGCCCCGGCGATGTGGCTGGTGCTTACACCAATGCCGACACCGCCAAACGCTTGTTAGGTTGGGAAGCTCAGCTACCCATTGAAGACGGTATCGCTGATGCTCTCAAATGGGGCGAATTACGCAATAAGATCCTCAAATTCTAGCCATCACGAGACCTGGAGACTAAAAAACTCCAGGTTTCCAATTATCCACTCTCTGTAAAATTTTTCTTTTGGGTAGAAAAGATGAAAATCACCTTTCTTGGAACCTCCGCGTCCAACGCATTTCCCGAGGCGTTCTGCAGTTGTGAGAATTGTAAACAAGCCCGCATTCTGGGAGGTAAAAGCCTGAGAAAGCGCTCCGCGATTTTGATCAACGACGACCTGCTCATTGACCTCAACCCTGATATCATGTCTTCATCCCAGATGCATCGTTGTTCATTAACCAATGTGCGCTACTGTTTGCAAACGCATCCGCATGCCGACCATCTGGATATCAATCATCTGAAATCCCGCAGCCCTGGTTTTGGCGTGGTTGGTGCGCCCGTATTGAATTTTTACGCTTCAGCCAAAACCATGCAGCGAGCCTCCACAACATTTGAAAGGGACCTTTCGGATTACAGCCTCTTTGCAGCTGTTGCTGAAGAACGCTTGAACTTAAGAATTCACCAGGTTGAGCCGTTTTTACCGTTTACCTTTGGAGAATACCGCGTCATTGCTTTTCCAGCCAACCATGCGCCGACTATGGGAGCAATGCTTTACTCGGTTGAATTCAAAGGTCGAACGCTCTTTTATGGAACCGACACTGGTCCCTTATTTGACGAAACCTGGCAAGCGTTCCAACAGCTATGTCTTCAGTTTGACCTGGTTGTCCTTGACCACACCTACGGAGTAAACAAAGTCGGGAGCGGGCACATGAATGCTGCTGATTTTGTCGAACACATGGAGCATATGCGCCGCGAGGGGATATTGAAACCTGAAGGCCGCGTCTTTGCCACCCACATTGCCCATGATGCCAACCCCACCCACCCTGAGTTGGAGGAATTCGCAACGAAAAATGGATATGAAGTTGCCTTTGATGGATTGGTTGTTGACCTCTAGGATACAGCCCGTGTTTTACAACTCCATCACCAACAACTCAAGGTTAGTCTTCAAATCCACCTGAATGGCGTCAACTCTCGAATCCTCGAGCCACATCTTGCTCTGTACATCCATTTCCAGGAGGCGCTCAAAGACTTCCTTCAATTTTGACATCGGGTATCGCCTGGCAGCCGCGGAATAATTTTCCGCCTGATTGTAAAATATGACCTTATCCTTTACCAGGGATTGAATACTCCCGCCTGAATCCAACACTTCGCGTACCTGGATAAGCTGGCGGAAACGGTGTGCCACCGCGCCCAGGATCATTTCAGGCTGCGAGTCATCCAGCAGGCGGTGCATCATCGACTGGGCGTCCTTCTTCTGTCCGCCCATCAGCATGTCCAGCATCTTAAACACGTCGGCAGAACCTTCCACCGATACACAACCAATCACGTCTTCCACGGAGACCGGCTGTTCAAAGTTGACATACATCAATAGTTTGGCGATTTCCTGCCCGGCGATCCCCGTATCATTGCCAGTATGACGGCACAATTCCGCGGCGGCGTCCGGGGAGAATTGCCCGCCCTGCCGTTTGGCTTCCGCGATCACCCATTGTGGCATTGCCTTCTCGTCGGGCAGCGGAACATCAATAATCTCGGCGTTTCCATGATTTTGTACCCACTTTGTCAACCAGTGCTCCTGGTTGAGAGTCTCCCAATATTGCTGCCACTTGCCCTGGCTGTCTTTGCGCCAGCGCGTGCGATCTTCCACGAGCAAAACGAGATGCGTGGTTTCAGGGGCAGATTCCAATATCTTGAGGAGTTTTTCCTGTTTTGATTTGTCCACACCAGCAATCGCGTTGGACACAACCACCAACTGCATTGATCCGAAAAACGGCAGTGTGGATACAGCCATCTGCAGGTCGTCCAGGGAGGTGGTTTTAGCGTCTATTTTGCTCATGTTCAAGGAAGAGTCAAAATCAGCGCTCAATTCGGAAACGATTTTTTTTAGTTGGAGTTCAATGGAAAACCCATCGTTACCCCGCAGCAGGTGAATTGACTTTCCCGTCACGCGCTCTCCGCTTCATCTGCAATCACGTCCGCGGTTAAGATGCGGTGCATCACAGGTCCTGTGCGTTCATAGCGTGCGATCTGCTTGATCACCAGGTCACCCGGTTCACCGGACACGCTCACCCTTTCCTGTACTTTGAACCCAAGTGGATAGGCTAACACGGCTGCAATAGTACTGACCATAACCAGTGTCGACCAGCGGTTCATTTTATTCTTGAAAGAATTCGCTCTACCCAAAGTGAATAACCAGGTCATACTGCCAGCCACCAACCCGGTGGTAACAAAATTGGTGCCGCAATTCTGGTGAATGGCTAACGATTTCTCTCCCGCCTTCATGCGTAAGAGAGCTTCACGCGCTGTCTCCAGCAACAGATCGGTGGAGACATTCCCGATGATCCAAAAACCACGGTGGTCAGAGTGTCCGGTAAAGACACCTGGCTGCTTTGTGGCCAGGAGATTCAAGGTAGCGTGCTCCAGCCCGTGATTGCGGCGGGTGAGTGATACAGGTCCCCAATTGAGGATTGACTTGTCCATATTATTCTCCTTCTAGTGGTTGAACATTACTTTTCAACAAGGAGCGCTAAAGACAATGCTTCGCGTAAAGAACGCGCTTCCTGCAATTTTATCCCTTCGGGTAAAGGTTCGCCTGCCTTCAGCCGGCGGGGAATGATCGCGGTTTTGAATCCGAGTTTGGCAGCCTCGCGCAGTCGGGCGCTCATTTGCCCCACCCAGCGCAGTTCCCCGGAGAGCCCCACCTCACCGATCAATACCAGGTCCGCGCGCACCGGCACATCTTTCATCGAGGAAGCGATGGCGACGGCAATCGCCAGGTCGGCTGCCGGCTCACCAACCTGCAATCCGCCTACCACGTTGACAAACACGTCTTGTTCCGCCAGACGTAAACCCAGGCGGCGCGTGAGCACCGCGGTGATGAGTAACAGGCGGTTGAAGTCCACTCCATTGGGGGTGCGGCGCGGGTTACCCAGGTTGCTCGGACTGGTAAGCCCCTGCAGTTCAACCAGCAGCGGGCGCGTACCTTCCATCGTCACTGCAATGGCAGAACCCGGCGCATTCACCATGCGTTCAGCCAGGAATGCCTCCGAGGGATTGGTCACTTCTACCATACCGCGCTCGCGCATCTCGAATACACCCACTTCAGCGGTTGCACCAAAGCGATTCTTCACCGACCGCAGCAGGCGGTATGCCTGGAAACGGTCGCCTTCCAGGTACAGAACAGTATCTACAATATGTTCCAGCACACGGGGTCCGGCGATAACACCTTCCTTGGTGACATGCCCCACCAGGAAAACTGCCATACCGCTGGTCTTGGCCAGTTCACGCAGCCGGTTAGCGCATTCGCGTACCTGGCTCACTGAGCCTGCAGTTGAGTTGAGGTCTGGCAGGTAAACGGTCTGGATCGAATCAATTATCAACAGGTCAGGTTTTAATCCCTGTACCTGTTCGAGAATGATGTCTAAATTCGTTTCGGTCAGTAGGAGAAGTTCCTGGTTGAATTTTACGGATTCATTGTTGCCACCCAAGCGGGTAAGACGCATAGCGCGCATCTTGATCTGGCGCTCCGATTCTTCTCCGGATACATACAACACCTTGAGTGGTTGGTGAACCTTGCCCGGCGTTGCCAACTCCAATGCCATTTGCAGCAGCAGGGTAGACTTACCGATGCCGGGATCTCCTCCAACCAGCACGATCGATCCAGGTACTACACCACCTCCAAGGACTCGCGCAAACTCTCCAATCGGCAGCGGGATGCGTAGTTCTGCATCTCCTTCGATATCGATCATACGTTTTGGTTGGGAACGCGCACTTAATCCTGTAACGGACTTTCGTGTGGATTGACTGGGTTCCACCAGCACTTCCTCAACCATGGTGTCCCATCCGCCGCACTGGGGGCACTTCCCCAATGACCGTGGCGAGGTCTTGCCGCACTGCTGACACACAAAGTGGGTAATGGTTTTGGGCATAGGATAATTATACTCACAAGACCACTTACCTGGATTTCTCCTTCAATTTTCCACCTTGACACAATAAATAGTGTTGTATAAAATTGGCAAGTTGGAAATATAAGAAAGGTGTTTTTTGTTTAATAAAGCTTCGGTCGTCCCAGTCATATCCTCTGCAAGGGAACTCGTGTAATAAGGATTCACCCAATTTTTGGGTTAATGAATTTCAACCACGGGAGCACCTTTGCCCGTGGTTTGCATTTAAAGACGATCAAGGTATGTATACGTAAAATGATGTCGCGTAAAGCACCCCCCTTTTAACTCTTTAATTTCAAGTATGAATCTAATTCAGCCGCGGATAAAACCGCGGCTTTTTTGTTAGGGGTAACAATGAAAAATGACAGGAATTTATCGTACCGAAGCACGAAAGATTTTGACGAAAACTTTGAAAAGTTAGGTACCAGGAAGCGTATTGATAAGAAACGTGAACCTGGTTATCAAAAAGAAAAGCAAGGACGCGTCTTAGTGGATTCACAGGACTTCAAGTGCAAGCAGTGCGGAGCTTTTGTCATCGCTGATCGCACTCTTTCTGGCGTCAACAACCGGAATCACTGTCCGATCTGCTTGTGGTCGCGCCACGTTGACCAGGATATCCCTGGCGACAGGAAGGCGCAATGTAAAAGCCGCATGCAGCCTTTGGGGCTGACGGTTAAGCATACCGTCAAACGGTACGGTATGGAGAAGGGTGGAGAATTAATGCTGGTCCACCGCTGTAAAGGCTGCGGTAAACACTCCATTAACCGCATCGCTGCTGATGATGATACGCAGGCTGTGTACCGGCTTTTCCGCCACTCCCTTGACTTGTGCGAGGATGTACTGAGGCAACTCAACGAGCAAGGTATTTTTCTTCTGGGTTCGCGAGACTTGACTGTAGTCTACTCGCAGCTCTATGGCTGGCAATCCATCTATGATGAGTTCCAACTTTCGTTTGAAGAAGAAACTCCGGGTGTGAAAGCTGGCAGCCTTACTCTCGTCGAAGTCGAATCAACGTAATCAGTAGGACAATAATAGCGCTCCCTGAGATAAGAGGGAGCGCTATTATGTCTGGGAATATTAAGGTTTTTCTGCAGATATGTCAGCGCTGAAAATTGTGTGTTTCAGGTTTTTAACATCATATTTTCCGTATTGTTCTTTGCCGATCCCAAGGTCAGAAAGGGCTTCCTCCTCAAAGTACTTGGGTTCTGCCCGGGGATTTACAAAACCAGTGTTTTTTAGCATTTCCTTAAGCTCGTTCACATCCAACGCTCCAGAAAGGCATCCGGCCCACGCTTCAAGGTCTTTTTTGAGTTTTTCTGGTAGTTCCCCATCTGTGACAATATCACTAACAGCCAGGCGTCCGCCAGATTTAAGCACACGGAAAATCTCACGAAAGACCTGTGGCTTATCCGGGCTGAGGTTGATCACGCAGTTGGAAATCACGACATCAACGCTATTGTCAGATATTGGTAGGTGCTCGATCTCTCCAAGCCGGAATTCAACGTTAGTCATCCCTAAATTCTTAAGGTTGGTACGCGCCTTATCGAGCATCTCCGGCGTCATGTCCACCCCTATCACATGCCCGGATGCTCCAACCTTTTTTGATGCCAGGAAACAATCCAGGCCGCCGCCTGAGCCGAGATCAAGCACCACTTCACCCGGAAGGAGGGACGCTAGTGCGATTGGGTTACCGCAACCAAGGGAGAAGGAAGAGATATCTTCAGGAATATTCTCAAAAGCTTCTTTTTCATAGAATTCACTTCCGGAGTACTTGGCTCCTTTCTCACCACTGCAACCGCATTCTGATTTTGTGTTTCCACCGCCGCAGCAAGACGCCGATTGTCGAGCTGCATTCGCATAGTGTTCACGGACAACCGGGTGGATACTTGAAGCGTTGATGTTGCTGTTAGTCGTTTTCATAGTCTCCTAGTTATATAGATATTTGTCGATATATAAAATCAAAAAATTTACTCTTTGCTTACTTTTATACGTGGAGCAAAAATGGTAGAGACCGTACAGCAGTTATCGGCCATTTTTTCCTGATTGAGCGAATAATAGATTTCCTTGCCATGACGCTCAGTCCTGACCAATCCGGCATCACGTAACACCTTTAAGTGATGGGATACGGTTGGCTGAGAAACTCCTGTCTGGGCAACAATATCGTTCACGCTCAGGCGTGTGCAGCAACAAATCTTCATGATCTGCTGTCTCGTCTCGTCCGCTAGCGCTTTGGCAAATTCAACTGTGTCCACATCAATTATTATATCGATAATCGTCTATATGTCAAGAGGGTCCCAGGAAATAAACACCCTTCGCGGGGTGCCAGGAATTACAGGAGATGTTTGATATACACCCTGTGGCGTTTATGCTGCCGTGCTTCGAAATACTTCCACTGCACCTGGACATCATTGTTGTTCTCCAGGGTCAGGTTGGTTTCTACCTTTTTGATACCGCTCTTGATATAGTTCTTAAAAAGGATATTCATCATCATCCCGTTTAATCCCTTGCCCCGGTATTCATCTATTACACCCTCGAGATAGAGATCGACAGTGTCGTTGAAGTACAGCGCCCAAAGGAAGTGGATAAATCCAAACGGGAAGAGCTTCCCCCCGGAACGCCGTAGTGCTTTGGAAAATGAGGGAAAGGTGATGCCAAACGCAACTGCCCGGTCATCCTTGTCCAGGACCACCGTAATATACTTCAACAGGGCAAACCCAAAATATTGGTCAATATAAGTTTTTATTTGTTGCTCGGTCAGTGGCACAGTACCATAGAGTTTGCGGTATGCCTCGTTGACAACCTCAAAGATCTGGGGAGCAATCTTGTACAGGTCTTTTTTGCTGCCCTTGAAAAGGTGCAGTTCGTAGCGCTTGGCTACGATTTCAGCCACCTGTTCGACCCTGCCCATCGATTTATCAACCAGCTGGATCTCATTGGATACCCAGTCGACATCCTTGGTATAACCGAGTTCTTCCAGTCTTTTTGGGTAATATGGAAAGTTGAAATTCGTGGCCAGGGTAGCCAATTCCTCAAAGCCGTCTACCAGCATGCCTTCGCGGTCAAGATCGGTGAACCCCAGCGGTCCATGTACGCCTTCTGCGCCTATTTCTTTCGCCCAAGTCTCCACCTTTCCGAGTAGTGCCCCCACAACTTCCGCGTCGTCGATAAAATCAAACCAACCGAAACGAATAAGGTTTTCACCCCATTTCTGTCGATGTGCAGGAAGCAGGATACCGGCCACGCGTCCGACGATCTTTCCATCCCTAAAGGCCAGCCAGTAGCGCGCACTGGCCGTTTCAAAAGCCGGGTTCTTGTCTTTTGTAAGAGTATTCACTTCATCAAAGAACAAGCTGGGAACCCAATATGGGTTGCCTTTATAAAGCTTGTGAGGAAATTCAATAAAAGTCTTAAGGTCACTACGGGTGAAGATTTCCTTGATAACTACAGATGTCATGCTCTTTCTCCTGGGGTGCTCTACAGATAATCATATGAATATGAAGGTAAAAGCGGATTACTTCAAGTGTTTGATATATACTCGCCGGCGTTTGTGCTGACGGTGCTCAAAATGTTTCCATTGTGCCTGCACCTGGGTATTCGTCTCAATTTCCGGGTTGCTTTCCGCCTTGGTTATCCCTTCTTTAGTGAAGGTTTCAAATACTTTGCTGATCAACAGAGCGTTCAACCCCAATCCCTGTAGTTCGGGTTTCACCGCTACCAGGTAGAGATCGGCACGGTTATTCTTCTTCAATGCACGCATTAAGTGTAAGATACCGAATGGGAACAATCGACCTTTTGTTTTCTGAAACGCCTTTGAGAGGGAAGGCATTGTGATACCAAAAGCGACGACCTCATCCTGATCATTAAGGACTACAGGAACGAAATCCGGTTTGATAAAGCCAAAGTATTGTTTAGTGTAATCGTCCTTCTGCTGGTCGGATAATGGCACAAAACCGTACAAATTCTTATAGGCTTCGTTCATCAATCCGAATATTTTGCGTGCATAAGGCAAGATGTCTCGTCTGGTTTTGGCATCCAGCATATGAAGGTTATTCTTTTTCAGAATAATGCCCGCCAACTTGGAAATCCGTGGATCAAGCGTTTCTGGTACAGTCAATTCGTATTCCACCCAGTCGGTATCTTTGGAATACCCCAGTTTCTCCAAAAACTGCGGGTAGTAGGCGTAGTTGTAAGTGGTGATCATGGTGGGTAGTTCGTTGAACCCCTCCACGAGCATACCAGCTCGGTCCATGTCCGAGAATCCCAATGGACCGTGAACTGCGCTGCAGCCCTTTTCGCGCGCCCACTTCTCAACTTCGGTAATCAAAGCGGCAGCGACATCAATATCCTCGATAAAATCGATCCAGCCGAAACGCATATAATCCTGGTTCCAGTGGCTGCGGTGACCCTCATTGTAAATGGCCGTAATTCTTCCGCAAATTTTTCCGTCTTTCAACGCCAACCAAAGACGCGCCTGACTGTGGGCGAAAGCGGCATTTTTTGCAGAATTAAGGGTCTTAAATTCGTCAGAATTTAGTGAAGGGATGTAATACGGATTGTTCTTATAGAGCTTTAGAGGAAAGCGAATGAATGTGCGTAAGTCCCCGTGGTCTTTCACTTCATTGATCTCGACTGTCATTGCATACGCC
Source organism: uncultured Anaerolinea sp. (assembly GCA_964606265.1). Classification (GTDB taxonomy): domain Bacteria; phylum Chloroflexota; class Anaerolineae; order Anaerolineales; family Anaerolineaceae; genus UBA6107. Next base: position 15,639 of record CAZSGL010000023.1, read on the forward strand.
TCGCTGGATATTAGAAGACTACGGATAATAACACTCTTTTGGCAGGAAAGTGGCGCAACACTATTATGTGTAACCGATGACTTTTATCAGGTTGAGAATGAACTGACTTCCGCAAAACAGCGTAATGATACCCCACACTGCAAATCGGGCAACTGGATGATCGAAAATCCTGTGAAGGCGAGATGCCGATGAAATTTTTACAACCGCTGGCAGTAAAAAGGGGGAACCATAGAGCGGCACCATAAGCGGTAACATATACCAGGACGATTTAATAGCCACAAAATAAATCAGGAACACTGCTGTTGTTAAGCACCACGCCAACAGTAATCGGCCAAGCAGCTTTTGTGACCCCATCAGTGAGGATAATCCAAGCACAACAAAACAAAAATAGAAATAATAATCACGCATATAGGACATTTCGAAGTATCGCATCCAATTCGAGAATCCCTTCACGTATACCCCCTCGGGATCGGCTTGTGTGTTTTCCAGTATGCGGTTGTTTTGGTCTGATAGGATGATTTTCGCTTCATTTTTCAAAATTTGAGGGATCATTAATCCCGGTGATGAGAGAAAAACCGCCATAACCATAACTAAAACAAATCCGATCCCTGCACGGATATGTTTTCCGAGATCACCTTTTTTCCTTAAAAGACTTGTTATCAAATAAACCAAAATGGGCAGGAAGAAGAAAATGCCCCATATTTTTATCGCTACCGCGATTCCACAAACAAAAGCCGCCAGGAAAAAGTTGAATCCAAGGCGTAAACCATCTTTTTGGAGGAAATAAAAGGTAAGTATGATAAACAAGACCAACAGGCTGTCCGGCCGGTGAAATCGAATATTTAAATCAACCACTCCCGGGATAGAGAGTAAAAGAATAAACATGGATACTGACTGTAAAACTGATTGATAGCGCAACACAATCCAGACTAAGAGCATCATGGATATTACAAACGGAAGAACTGTAATCAGCTGCCGAAGAATCAGCATATTGAGCTGGACATGGTCAACAAAATCGATGTTGAATAAGATACGCGGGAGTAACAATGTAAAAGCCGAGATTATGATGAATGGGTGTTCCCAATAGATTGTCTCGTGGAGGAGTATTTTTTTTACGGTCGATGCAAAATTTACCCCCGGCAAAAGGGGTTCTGTAACAGCCTTATACTGAAGAACCTCGTCGACTCCACTAAAAGGGCTCATTGTTCGTGCGTCTTCAGGAAGCAGATTTAGGGGAATGAAAGCCAGGAAGTAGACCAGTCCTAATAAGGTCAGAACATAAAAGGTCTTGCGCTGTACCGGCAGAAGCCCAAGCCATGAGTTTTTCATATGCTTGATCAATACCCACCTTTCTGAAAAGCAGGCGGGATATGACAGTCGAAGAGTCGCCCAGGCTGCGGTTACCACAACAAAAAGCCAGGCAAAAAACGACCGCAGGAATGGCGGGTCTGCGATAAATAACAAAAGGAATAATTCAACCAGAAACAGCCAGGTCAATATCTGCAATATCCGAACTTTTACGATCACATTTTCACTTGCCATTTGCGCAAGTATCCAGCCAAGTATGCGGCGCGAAAATGACTTCTCGCGAATCGTATTCAATAAAAGGGTAAAAATGAAGACCAGTATGGTTAGTATCCCAATAACTATCGCTATACGAGTGTAAGAGTATATCCAAACCTGTTGAGACTTTGCTTCGGACGGAAATAAAAACGACACCAAAAGCGCCGTCATCCCACTGACAAATGTGACAAGCAGGAAAATTTGCAGTTGTTTTCTAGTCATTTTCTGTGCATCCTTAATTCAAGGTAAGTAGACATAATTATAAGCTCCACAAGCCCTTTTCTTGTCCTGATGGTATTTTCTTCCTTTACTATAGAATATAAAACTCCCCAATGTTGAATTCCGCCATGTACTTACCAAAATTCCACAAATATTTCCATAAAAGTAGGCTTGATTTTTCGCTTATTTTCTGAATCCAAGAAGTGATGGGAAAGAAAATTTCGAGATCCTGATTAGATTAACCTCTTTCCCTAACCGGATTGCCTCGGCAACTCTAATTCCACTCTGGATGGCAGGACCAATCCCTTCGCCCATGTCAATTGTAGCCAATCCAGCCGCATCGCCGACCAGGAAGGCATTCCCGTTGCGGAAGGCTGTGCTTCGACCTTTGAGGAAATAAGAATACCCAACCGGTTTATACTCACGGTCTGTAACCAAGCCCATCGATGTCAATTTTTCCATCAGCAGAGCCCAATGTTTTTTGATGGAGTCGTTATTCCTTTTGAATTTCATTTCACTGCCGCCGACACCGATATTCACATACCCGTTGGCTTTGGGTACATACCACGCATAGCCGGGCAGCCCATTCTGTAGGAACCACAAGTAACACCGAGGATCGGAATACTCGTAGGGGAATTCCTCTTCCATCGCCACGATCATTGAGCCGTTTCTTTCTACGCCGGAACCCTTGAAAACCTCGCGCGCCACTGGGCAGTGTGTTCCTCCTGCCCCTACGAGGTATTTTGCCGAGTACTCTTCGTCCACAACGAATTGACCTTGTTCACTGCGGATGGAGCGAACAATATGATTTACATAGTTGGCACTGACGCGCTGAAGCAGCCAGTTGTCCAGCTCGTACCTGCGGATGGCGTACTGATTTGTACGTAAAGTGAAGTTGAGATCCTTGATTGAAACCTGGAAGCTCGAGAAATGCGTTATTCCTCCCGGATAAGTTTCCGGGGATAATTCACAGTCGCGCAGCACTTGAGGTGTGACCCAACCGGCGCAGGGTTTAAACCGGGGAAACTCAGCCTTGTCTAAAAGGATGAAATCCACACCGTGCTTTTTTAGCTTCCAGGCGCAGGAAGCTCCTGCCGGACCTCCGCCAACGATGAGCACCTCAGTAGTTTTCATAGTGGATTAACTGAACCTGCAATCCGGCTGAGGTGTGCCCAGGCGGGTGAACACGATCTGCCACAACGCCTGTTTACGTGAGCGAAAACCCCCGGCGCTGGTTAACAAATAGTACCGCCACATGCGGTAAAATCGGTCACCGTAATACTCTTGCAGACCTGGCCAGGCTTTTTCAAAATTATCATGCCAGGCCAATAAGGTTTTATCGTAATAAGGTCCAAAATTCTGCCAATCCTCCATCACAAAGAGCCCTTCCATCGCTTTGCCCAATTGCGCAATTGAAGGAAGCACCCCGTTGGGAAAAATATATCTATCTGTAAAGGGCTCTCCAGTCTTTATACTCTTGAAGTTGCCTATGGTGTGAATAAATGCCACTCCGTCTTCTTTGAGACAGCGGTCTACAACCTGCATATAGGTACGGTAGTTTTTATACCCCACATGCTCCATGATCCCAATCGAGACGACCGCGTCAAATTGCCCCTGCACTTCACGGTAATCCTGCAGGCGCAGTTCCACTGGAAGCCCTTTGCATAACTCTTGTCCAAGTGCGACCTGCTCCTTTGAAACGGTCACACCCACAACTGAGGCTCCATGTTTTTCAGCGGCATACTTGGCGAAACTGCCCCACCCGCAGCCAAGTTCAAGGATACGCATCCCCGGTTTTATACCGATCTTCTTACAAATAAGTTCAAGTTTAGCTTCCTGAGCTTCGTCCAGGGTTCTGGCATCCTTCCAATAAGCGCAGGTGTAGCACAATCGGGCGTCCAGCATTGCCCGGTAAAGATCATTGCCGATGTCATAGTGTTTAATCCCCACTTCAAATGCTTTACTGGAAGACTGACGATTGAATAACCGCGCTCGGGCTGCCTGAAAAACATAACGGGATTCGTTGCGAACTTTTTGATCAAGGTTGGCTTTGAAGGCACGGTTGACAAACTCATCGATCGCCTCGCAGTCCCACCATCCGTCCATATAGGATTCGCCAAGCCCAAGGGAGGCATCCCGTAAAACGCGGTCATAAAAACGGCTGTCGTGCACCTGAAGATCCCAGGGGTTGTGGCCATTAATTTCAATTGATGCCATGGAAAGTAATTCGCGCAGGACAGTTTCTGAGTTTTGCATCGATGACCTCCTGAATACTCTATCAACAATAGTTTTATAACAAATTAATTAACCCTGAAACTATCGAGTTGGTACAGGTTGGGATTGCAATTTGATTGTAGACATGGGCGAATTGTTTAGGTTGCTGTAATAAAAATGCGCATCTTTACGGATGTGCATTAGTTTTAATTGCTCAGCGCAGCTACCAGACATCGCTAAGAGAACCGGGAGATTCATGATTTTCTCATGAAAACAGAGCGTCCATTTTGAAAATAGGCGGTCTTCTCCGTTTTGCCTGCAGCGGCTAGAAAATGATTATGGCGAGGGTGATTAATAACCCTGTTAATACTGTAGGAAGGCAGCCTTTGCCAATGGCAACTTTTCCGAAACTGCCCGAGCCACTGCTCTTGGTGCTGCCTTTCGGGCTGGCGGAACTACCACTTGATCCTCTGGATTTGCCCGCATCTGCCTTAGACGAGCGTTTTACACTTCCTTTGCCGGACTCGCTGTGTTTGGCGGAACTTTTCTCTTTTTTGGCCATTTTTTCTCCTAACACTAATAAAAAGCGTAATCTCTAAGTGGGGGGTTGAAACAGTTAGAAGATCATAATGAGCGTTAACACGAATATTATTCCTATGATGGCAGGAAGACAGCCTTTTCCAGTAACTTTTTTTCCGAGACTGCTGGAGGGATCAAAATTACCGATATCAATCCCGTCAAAATTCCCGACGCCTGTCCCGTCGGTATTCCCAAGGTTGGTCTCGCCGGCGTCCCCCATTCCCGGCTGGTTGGTGTTTCCCAGACTTCTCCCCCTGCCGACTCCCATTCCTTTTTCATCAAACTCCCCCAGGTCCGGACCTTTTACCTTACCTAACTCTTTCTCATCGGCGTTCCACTTACCAGAACCCTGCGCGCTGCCTTTACCCGATTCCCTGGCTTTTTCAGCCTGGAAAGCAGGCTCCACATGTTTCGGAGCATGGATTTTCTCACCTTTTGCGTGGTCTTGTTTCTTTGAACTTTCCTCTTTTTTAGCCATGGTTCCTCCTGATACTTCTTAATCCAATATAGCAACCAGGTATATGAATTGAATAAGAATTCTGGAGTATCAGGCGCGTATCATCGGGGAAAACATCCAGGAATGGAATCGAAGGATTATTGCCTTAATGATTCAAATTCCGCTAAAACAGTACCACTGGAATCCAGCAGGGATAAAGTTCCAGTCGTAATATTGAACGTGACGGCATCGAGGAGTGCCTGATAAAACGCGTTTGTTTGGGCTTGGATCTGGTCGTTGCAGTACATCATGGTTGAGATGATGTCAGTTCCAACCTTTATTGAAGCTCCCTCGCTTGTGTAAGAACCACCGTATGAATTGCAGCCATCATTACCGCCGAGCGCGCCATCGTCGAAATTCAAAATTACTTCGGTTTCGGTTAATACCGACTGCCCCGCTAATTGTGTTAGTCGCCATTTAGTGCCACTGAGTGATGCCTTGGAACTGCAAGCAGTCAAAAAGATTCCCAAAAGAACGATAATCACGGATATTGTTTTTATGGATTTCATTTCATCTCCCCGCAAAACAAAATTTTAAAAAATGATGTCATCTCAATAACCTCTCACTTAAT
>CAZSGL010000024.1:0-20662 GCA_964606265.1 uncultured Anaerolinea sp.
GAGAAATACGATCAATCGAACATTAATTCTCACTCACTCCAGGGATCGTATATGAAGGAGAAGGAATAATGAACAGCAACAAAATTCTACGGCTTCTTGTACTGTTCCTCGTACTCAGCATGGTGTTGAGCGCATGCGCAAAACCGACAGCTGCACCAACTGCTGCTCCCACTAAAGCACCAGTCGCTACAGATGCACCAGTTGTCACTGAAGCACCTGCCATGGTAACCTCTTCAGGCTATGTCCTCCCTGCGTCTGCGTGCGCGCCCAATTGCGAATACAAAGACATGGTCGTCGGGTTTATCCAGACTGGCCCTGAAGGTGCCTGGCGCACAGCGAATAACGCTTCCTTCGATGAAGCCGCTGCACAACTCGGAATCACTCTAAAGGTATACGATTCACAAGGCAAAGTGGAAAACCAGATTTCCGCCTTCCACACCTTCAACCAGGATCCGACTGTAAACGTGATTATCCTTGCGTCAGTCGATACAAAAGGTTTCGATGATGTATTAAAAGAAGCCGCTGAGATGGGTAAAATCGTCATACTGGAAGACCGCAGCCTTGATTCCTCTGCAGAACTTTACTACACTCGCATCGGTTCTGACTTCGTCCTTGAAGGTCAACGGGGTGGAGATGAAATGTGCAAGCTGCTCGAAGCTTTCGCAAAGAAGAATGTTGTTGAAATTTCCGGTGCCGTAGGCGCATCTGCTGGTATCGATCGTGGTACCGGATTCCGCCAGACGATGGAAAAATGCGGCATCACAATCACCGCCACACAGACCGGTGATTGGAAAGTCGCACCGTCCAAGGCTGTAATGGAAGCCTGGTTGAAAGACCCAGTTCTCAAAGACATCCAGGGAGTTCATGCCCACAACATTGAAGAAGCACTTGGTGCCATCCAGGCTATCAAGGAGGCAGGTCTCGTTCCAGGAAGAGATATTGTGGTTGTAGCGTATGACACAACCAAAGATACCTTTACCGCTCTCATCGCTGGAGAGTTGGGCGCTGCTGTTGAATGTAACCCCCTGCTTGGACCCCAGGTTTACGAAGTCGCCCTCAAGGGCTTGAACGGTGATACCACTATCCCAAGCTTCATTGCTTCACAGGAAGGTGTATTCACTGCGGCTCAAGGACCGGCGGCACTGCAGGCGATCCTGGACAATTGGAAATACTAAGAAATCAATTGGATAGTCCGGGAGTAAAGACCAAGAAAAGGTAGCAAATAGTAATGGAGAAGCGGCTTACAAGCCGCTTCTCCACCAAATAACCTCCAGCAATCAAGAGTGACAGATTAAGGAAACATATGGCCGAGTCAGACATTGATATTGTTGTCATGAAAGGAATATGTAAATCCTTTCCGGGCGTACAAGCACTAGAAAATGTTGATTTTTCTCTTAAGAGAGGCGAGATTCATGCCCTGATCGGAGAAAATGGAGCGGGAAAATCAACACTGATTAAAGTCCTGACTGGTGTGAATCAACCGGACTCTGGAATAATTACAATCAATAATCAGACCATCTCGATTAAATCCCCTCAACACGCACAGTCACTCGGTATAAGCACGGTGTACCAGGAAGTCAATCTTTGCCCTCAATTAACGATCGCAGAAAACATCCTTATCGGTCACGAACCAATGAAATGGGGAAGGATCGACTGGAAGACGATGAACGCCAAGGCGAAACAGATCCTCCAGAGATTGGATATCAACATTGATGTAACCCTCACCCTGGGTTCCTGTTCGGTCGCCATTCAACAAATGGCAGCCATTGCGCGCGCGCTCGAGATCTCCTCTGCCAATATACTGATTTTAGATGAGCCTACTTCAAGCCTCACAATACACGAAACTGAGCAATTATTTAGGGTAATGCGCAAATTGAAAAGTGAAGATGTGGGTATTATTTTCATTACCCATTTCTTAGACCAAGTTTATGAAATTGCTGACAGAATCACAGTCTTGCGAAACGGAAAACTGGTTGGAACTTATATCACATCAGCTCTCCCTCGTTTGGAATTAATCAAGAAAATGATCGGTCGAAGTTTGACCGAGTACGAAGATATGTCTAAGGTAAAATCCGAGGCTGGGAAATACATTAGCGGGGAGACTTTACTCCAGGCAAGATCGCTTGGACGAAATGATGCGATTGAACCTTTTGATCTTGAATTGCACCCCGGGGAGGTAATAGGTCTGGCTGGCTTACTTGGCTCAGGGAGAACAGAAATGGCTGAGCTGATATTTGGACTTGAAAAACCAGACTCGGGCTCGATGGTGATGAATGGCAAACCAATTAATCGGTTTTCCCCTCTCGATTCAATTGCGCGGGGTGTGGCATTATGCCCGGAAGACCGAAAAGATGAAGGTATCCTTGGGGAATTGACCGTCAGGGAAAATATTATTCTTGCCATGCAGGCCAACCTTGGTTGGATCAAGTATTTGAGTCTGATTGAACAATATAGGATTGCCGATAAATATATCGAATTATTGAATATCGCAACTCCCTCTGCCGATCAACCAGTAAAAAATTTAAGCGGTGGCAATCAACAAAAAGTGATCCTGGCACGATGGCTAGCGACGAATCCCCAACTCTTGATCCTTGATGAACCCACCCGCGGAATCGATGTTGGCTCAAAGGCTGAAATTCAAAAACTGATACTTACCCTGGCTGAAGAGGGAAAATCCTGCATGTTCATTTCCTCAGAGTTGGAGGAGGTTCTTCGTACCAGTCATCGCATTATTGTCCTGCGTGACAGGAAAAAAATCGCAGAGTTTTCAGGTGATGTTACAGAAGAAAAGATCATGCAAGCGATCGCAGGGAGTGAATCATGAGACAATCCATGCCAATTAATAATTGGAGAAAGATCACGGAGAGTAAACTTTTCTTTCCGTTAGTTGCGCTGGTGATCATTCTTTTATTCGATTTAGTATTCATCCCGAATTTCTTTAAAATTACATTCCAGCAGGGTCATCTTTATGGAAGCCTTATCGATATCTTGCGTAATAGCATACCAGTCGTGGCGTTATCTATCGGTATGACCTTTGTAATCGCTACTGGTGGCGTGGACTTATCCGTCGGGGCTATTATGGCCATCGTATCTTCAGTTGCAGCTCTTCTCATCAATCCATTTATTACCGGCACTTCACTTTCTGGCATACAAAATGATCCTTCATTTACAAACTCTCCATTCTGGCTGGTGATACTGCTCCCCCTGGTGGTTGCCCTATTCTGCGGACTATGGAACGGATTACTCGTATCCTACGGAAAGATCCAACCCATGGTGGCGACATTGATCCTGATGATTTCAGGTCGCGGAATTGCGCAACTGATAACAAATTCGCAGAAAATTCAAATCTTCTATAAACCCTTCGTCTATATCGGGCATGGCTGGCTTATCCTGCCTTTTTCATTTTATATCGTTGTCATCTTATTCCTCATCTCCTGGTTAATAGCCCGCAGAACGTCCATCGGCTTATTTATAGAATCGGTGGGTGTCAACGCTCGCTCCAGTCTTTTTAGCGGCATAGATGAGAAAAAAGTTAAATTATTTGCCTATATCTTTTGCGGCTTTTGTGCAGGGGTTGCCGGTATCATTGATACTTCGAATATCAGTACATCGGACGCCAGCAGCCTTGGCTTGAACCTTGAGTTGGACGCCATCCTGGCGGTTGTGATCGGTGGTACCTTAATGGGGCAAGGTGGGCGCTTTTCACTGATGGGAAGCGCGATCGGTGGAATTGTGATGCAGGCTGTAACCACCACCATGTACGCCGTCGGGGTTAGCGCCAATTCGCTTTTAGCTGTCAAAGGAGTGGTTGTAATTCTGCTTATCCTCCTCTATTCACAACAAGCTCAAGAATTTTTACATAAGATCACAAAGCAGAAAAGGATTAACGAGGTGAAATCATGAGGCAGATGATTAACACCTTTATTAACAAATACAGACGTCTTCTTCCGCTTACTGCCACTATTGTATTGTTCATTATCGCTTACTCAATAGGTGCCGTTTATCTTCCGGGGATGAGAGACAAGCAGGTATTTCTCAATTTATTCAATCAGACGCCCTACCTGCTGGTTGCCGTGGTTGGTGAGACATTGGTGGTCATCTCAGGCGGAATTGACCTTTCTGTCGCTGGTATCGTACCACTGGTAACCACTGCATCGGCGTCACTACTACGAATAGGTTGGAATCCCTGGGTCGTGATGTTATTAATGCTGGGTATAGGTACCCTAATGGGTGCCATCATGGGGTATTTCATCACCTACTTGAAGGTACAACCTTTTATTGGGACGCTCGCAGGTATGTGGATTGGACGCGGCTTAGCTTACTTTATCAGTAACAATTCCATCGCCATTGACAATCGAACTTATGAAATTCTATCCAGGACAAAAATATTGATCCCTGGTTTAAGTGACATCGTAGCCCAAAAAGGCGCGTATATCACACCCTCGGTGATCATAGCCATGATGGTATTTTTTATAGCAATCCTGATTGCCCAATTTACACGGTTTGGTCGAACGATTTATGCCATGGGCGGCAACAATGGCGCTAACGAACAAGCGGCCAGGTTGATGGGGTTACCAGTAAACCGCACTAAATTGATGGTCTACACTGTAAACGGTTTCTGTTCGGCGCTGGCAGGGATTCTATTGAGCATCTACACCGGGTCCGGACACGGTATGTACGGTAACGGTCTAGAGATGACAGTAATCGCTGCTGTTGTGATCGGCGGTACCGCGCTCACAGGGGGCCAGGGATACGTATTTGGAGCTGTGTTTGGCACATTAATAACAATCCTAATTCAAACGATGATCCAAATCCAGGGAAAACTCATTTCCTGGTGGACACTTATTGTGGTCGGAGTAATTACATTAATCTTCATCGGTATTCAAGCCTTTTTTGCCAATCTAAAAATCGGACAAAAATCCAGTGATAAAGAGAGTCGATTGAAACGAAACAGACGGGCGATTGTCTACGGTATCAGTGCGGTCGGGATAGTTGGATTGATCATTCTCGCGATTAACCTGTTCCAAAAACCGCAGGCCGATGCTTCGTGCACGTTACAACCCTTCCGGCAAGAACAGGCGGAGAAGATGGTGGAAGCCGGAGCCGTAATTACCTACGAAAGAAATGGTGGGTCTGCCTGTATCGATGAACTTTACGCCATTTATCCAGACGGAAAGATAGTGGGAGATAACGGCTCGCAGCAGATCGAGAAGCAGGTTTCTCCAGAAGCAGTACAAGAATTACTCACATTTATTGTTGATCAGAGATGGTTTACAGACAATATGTATTCGACTTCTCACCTCCCATGCGGTGTTTGTTATCACTATTTCACCAGTGTTGTATATGAGGGTCAGGAGAAGACAGTGGAAGCTGTAGACGGCGGAACGGATGCTCCAGCCGAATATTGGCTGATTAACGGAAAGTTCAATACCCTCCTTCCTAAATTTACCCCTTAGTGGTTTTTTTACAGGAAACGGGTAACTAGCAATTTGACTTTTGCGTTGGTTTTTGAAATGGAGAAAGAAAATGGGTAAGAAAAGAATATTACTTTTACTAATCATTTTTGCGCTGTTAAGTCCAGCTTGCGCATACATCGTTGTCCCTGCTGATCTAAAGGCTACTCCCACGTCGACAGCAACACTTGGTTGGAGTGGAGTTGTTACTAATATCGAAAAGGTGGATGCTGGAGATTGGCGAATTGAAATCGCGATAAAGAATGATACCCAAGCCTGGAGCGCGATGAATGCCGCTGCAAACAAACCTGCAATATTGGTTTCCAGTACCGGGCAAAAAACCAATTGCAATACGGTTAATGTTGGCACTGGCGAAACAAGGTTAGCACCCGGGTTTCAGGTGAGAGGCTACACAGCAGGCACAAGAAAGGAACCAATTACTCAGCTTCTTTATGTTGATTGCCCAGGTCTTGCAGATCGTGCGGGGGCAAAACTTGCGATCGATTATTCATATATAACTGGGGCATATGATCTTCATATTCCATCAGTGCCAGTGAATGCTACGATGACGCTGGATCTTGACCAGGTTGACAATAATTTACAATACCCTGTTTCCGCACCAGTGACAGGGTTAATCGAAAAAATTGGCGACAAAGTTAGTGCCATCAATAGTTTTTCACTAATTCTCACTGATGTTCAGAGGACTGATACAGGACTTGAATTATTCTGGAAAGCCGAGAACCCGAGTGATTACCCGAATTATGTTCACATTGGTGTCCCTCCAGTAGTAGGCAGTGATGGGGTAATTTATGGTTTATATGAAGACCCTTCGATCGCTGAAGCAACTATTGCCCTTCCAAAAGGCATCGCGGAATGGACAACGACCGTCAGTGTTCCAGCCGATGTAACAGGTCTTTATGTTTTAGTAAGCGTGGAGACAAGACAGTCAAAGTATTTTGTCAGCCATGTCATCGACATTACTGACAAATAGTAAAAATCAGTTAGAGGAAGAATTGTTTTTGGAGAAATACGTATGAACAGGGATCGAAACGCCATCCAGGAAGAAATTAAAAATGGAAAGACCTTTCTTGGGATTGAGTTTGGGTCAACCCGGATTAAGGCAATATTGATTGACAAGGATCATGCGCCTATCGCTTCGGGAAGCCATGATTGGGAAAACCAATATGAAAATGGCGTCTGGACATATGCCATTGAGGATGTTTTGACAGGTTTACAAAACAGCTATCGGAATCTTCACGACGAGGTTTTTGAGAAGTACAGCGTTTTGCTACAAACCCTTGGCGCTATTGGCTTTAGTGGTATGATGCACGGCTATTTGGCTCTTGATAAGAACGATAACCTGCTTGTCCCGTTTCGTACCTGGCGAAATACGATGACCGAAATGGCTGCAAAGGAGCTCACCGGGTTGTTCGGATTCAATATCCCTCAACGTTGGAGCATCGCGCACCTTTACCAGGCGATATTGTCTAAGGAAACTCATATTGCGGAAATCAGCTACCTGACCACGCTGGCAGGTTACGTCCACTGGAAACTAACGGGACAAAAAGTACTGGGTGTTGGTGAAGCTTCGGGTATGTTCCCCATTGATAGCCGGACGAACGACTTCGATGCACGCATGGTCGAGTTGTTCAACAAACGGATAAAGGTAGAAAACCTCCCATGGAAGCTCCAGGATATCCTACCAACTGTTCTCACCGCAGGAGATGAGGCTGGCACCCTGACAACAGGAGGCGCGCTCATACTCGATCCCACAGGAAGATTACAAGCGGGTATTCCACTTTGTCCTCCAGAGGGTGACGCAGGAACAGGCATGGTGGCGACTGACAGTGTTGCAGAGAGAACTGGCAATGTTTCGGCAGGGACCTCAGTCTTTGCTATGATCGTTCTGGAGAAAGCCTTATCGAAGGTTTACCCTGAGATCGATTTAGTCACCACACCTTCTGGCAAACCAGTTGCCATGGTGCACTGCAACAACTGCACTTCAGACATCAATGCCTGGGTGGAACTATTCCATGAATTCACTCTTGCGCTTGGCGTTGAGGTCAGCGCGACCCGGTTGTTCGAAATGCTGTACCAAAAAGCTCTCGAAGGCGAAGCGAGCTGTGGTGATCTCCTTGCCTATAATTATCTTTCAGGTGAACACATCACTCATTTTGAGGAGGGGCGACCGATGTTCGTGCGCACCCCCGAAAGCCGCTTCACACTGGCGAACTTCATGCGTGTCCACCTATACTCTGCGCTCGGTGCGTTGAAAATCGGGTTGGATATCCTCTATGAACAAGAACAAGTTAAGATTGACCGGGTCTTTGGGCACGGAGGCTTCTTCAAAACAAAGGATGTGGGTCAAAAGATCATGGCAGCAGCGATGAATGTGCCCGTTTCCGTGATGGAGACCGCAGGCGAGGGCGGAGCCTGGGGGATAGCATTGCTTGCATCCTACATGCGCCAAAAAGCAAAGGATGAATCACTAGAAGCCTTTCTTTCCTACAGAGTATTCGCAGCGGAAAATAGCATCACATTAACCCCCGACCAAATAGATGTCGATGGATTTGCGGTATTCATGGAACGCTATAAAAAAGGACTAATCATTGAACGAACTGCCGTAGATGTGTTGAAATAAAAATAGAACTATCGAAGAATTTTAAAGTGGAGTTTATACGATGATAAATCTAAAAGAGCAGGAAATCTGGTTTGTAGTGGGTTCACAACTATTATACGGATCAGAGGTTCTGGAAACCGTAGCTAAGCGCGGGAAAGAAATCGCTGCATTTATCGATTCAAATAATGCCAATCCTTGTAAATTCGTTTACAAGGGGACGATCAAATCGAATAAAGAAGTTACGGCGATCGTCAAGGAAGCGAATTACGATGACAGGTGTGCAGGCCTGGTCTCCTGGTGCCACACCTTCTCCCCTTCCAAGATGTGGATAAACGGACTCAATCTTTTACAAAAACCTTATTGCCATTTTGCCACCCAGTATAATGTCGGTATTCCCAATAAGGAAATTGACATGGACTACATGAACCTCAATCAAGCGGCGCACGGTGACCGCGAGCACGGGTTCATCGGAGCGAGGATGCGGCTGCACAGGAAAGTTGTGGTTGGTCACTGGAAAGATGAGGTGGTGCTCAAGGAGCTCGGCGAATGGATACGCACCGCAGTCGGATACAAAGTGAGTCAAAACCTGTCCGTCATCCGCTTCGGTGACAATATGCGCGAGGTGGCTGTTACCGAGGGAGATAAGGTCGAAACGCAGATCAAATTAGGTTGGCAGGTTAACACCTGGCCAGTGGGTGAACTTGTAAACGAGATCAGTAAGGTCAATAGTGAAGAAATTAAAGCAAAAGTAGATGTTTATAAATCAACATACAAGCTCGCCACCGATGATCTGACTGCAATAAATTACCAAGCAAAAGAAGAAATCGCCATGGAGCGCATCCTCCAAAGAGAGCAAGCGGAGGCATACACCAATACTTTTGAGGACCTGTGGGGCATGGAAGAGCTTCCCGGCCTGGCCACCCAACACCTGATGTCCATGGGTTACGGCTACGGCGCGGAGGGTGACTGGAAGACTGCCGCAACGTTGCATATTATCAAAGCCATGACGCAGGGTCTTGAGGGCGGCAGCTCCTTCATGGAGGATTACACATACCATTACGAAAAAGACAATGAATACTCGCTAGGCGCCCATATGCTCGAAGTGTGCCCGTCAATTTCTGCAGAGAAGCCGCGTATTGTAGTGCACCCACTAGGAATCGGGGGCAAGGACGCGCCGGCCCGGCTCGTATTCGAAGGGCACCCAGGCAAAGCGATTGTGATATCGTTAATCGACATGGGTGGGAGGCTGCGCCTCATCGTGCAGGACATCGAGTGTGTCAAGCCGATCATGGAGATGCCCAACCTGCCTGTGGCCCGGGTGATGTGGAAAATAATGCCGAATCTTCGTGATGGTATCCGCCAATGGATCACAGCCGGAGGCGCTCACCATACAGTGCTGAGCTATGATGCAACTCCACGGATGCTTGAAGATTGGGCAGAGATGATGGATATTGAATTCATCCACCTCACAGTGGACACCACAACTGAAGAATTGAAAAAGGAACTTCGGGTTAATGACCTGCTCTGGAAGTTGAGGTAGTATGTTGAAATCATTGAAACAACAAGTGCTGGAAGCCAACTTGCTTTTGGTTCACTACGGATTGGTACCCTTGACCTGGGGTAATGTCTCGGGGATCGACCGGGACACAGGCCTGGTTGCCATCAAACCCTCCGGCGTTAGCTATGAAGAGATGACTTCAGAGGATATGGTGATTGTGGATCTTGAAGGGAAAGTGATCGAGGGCAAGTTAAACCCATCATCTGATACACCGACTCATCTGGAGTTATATAAGGCGTTTCCGCATATCGGTGGGATCGTGCACACGCACAGCCGCTGGGCGACAAGTTTTGCTCAGGCAGGGAAATCAATTGAGCCGACGGGTACAACACATGCGGATTACTTCTACGGCACGATTCCCTGCACAAGGCAATTAACCCCTCCTGAGATCGCTGGTAATTACGAGAAGGAGACGGGAAAGGTGATCATCGAGACATTCAAGTCCCTCGATGCCGATTCAATCCCCGCGGTTCTAATCCAAAATCATGGTCCCTTCTGCTGGGGTAAAACCCCCAAGAAGGCTGTTGAGACTGCTGTTGTTCTGGAAGAGGTTGCCTTTATGCAGTTTCACGCGCTCAGGCTTAACCCAGAAATTGCACCCATGCAAAGAGAACTTCTTGACAAGCACTTCCTCCGTAAACACGGCAAGAACGCATACTATGGACAATAAAAAAATGGCATTTTGTAAAATGCCATTTAAGTAATCTACAATACTTCCTACAGAAGTTGATCCAGGATATTTATCATCTCCTGGTCCCCTCCAGCAGGAGGTTTCCAGTCAACCCGGATAACTTCGACGTCCTGATCCTCAAGGTTCTGTGCAAACCTATCTACACCAATATTGATGACGACAAGGGGATTATGCAGTAATTGATTCACCTGATCAGACATTTTCTACCTCGCCATTAAGTTCACGCAATATTGGGCGGCTTGTGCATTGCTGCTAAATACAACAGCGCCACACTCCTTGAGCATCCGGGTCTGTAATGCCATGTCCTGCGGGTCACCCTCTGTGGCGCACGTTGAGGCAACAACGGTCAAGGAGTCTCCACGCTTTTCCGCGATTTGTTTCGCCTTTTGGATGGCTTCGACAAGCTCACCCACCGGGTCCATGGAGGAGTTGTACCCCAGGATAAAATCAAGGAGCAATATCCCCACCTGGGGATCCTGTGCTTCTTTAATGATGCGCAGAGCACGCTGGCTGCCATCGATCATAGGGTGTGGACGCCCTACCATGAAGTACTCATCTCCCATGTCAACGATGGTGTTTTCCTTGCTCTGGTTTGGGTGATCCAGAGTAAGTTTTTTATCCAAAGGTCCATTGGAATACACCCTGATACCCGCATCTCCAAGGATCTGCTGCGCCTGGTAAGAGAAAGTACCGCCAGCAAAAACACCACGCAAGTATTTTCCTTTTTTTGCTTCATCCGCTTTTTGGAGAGTGTCCTCTGAAGCTATTTTTTGGGAATCTCCTCCAATGGCTTTAATTGCTGATTGCACCGCGTCATCAATTATCTTTGCCCGAATAAAAATGGCTCCTTCTCCCTCAATCTTACGGGAGACCCCCAGGAAACAACACACCACAGGTTTCTTGCAGGTCTTAATCCTTTCGATTAGTTTCAGCAAGGTTTTTTCACCTGGCGGTTTAGAAAGAATTGCAATGACCTCAGTTGCAGGATCATTTTCAAGAGCATCCAGCGCTGTTAATGTGGTTAATCCTCCAACCTTGTCCGAAAGATCACGACCTCCAGTGCCAATACCATGGGAAATCCCATACCCTGAATTATGCACCATACAGGTGAACTCCTGTAAACCCGTTCCGGCTGCCGCGATAGCGCCGATCTTCCCTTTGCGGACTGCATTTGCAAACCCAACCCCTACCCCACCGATCAGGCTGGTTCCGCAATCAGGCCCCATGACCAGCAACCCCTGTGACCTGGCATAAGTCTTTAGAGAAACTTCATCTTCGGGGGTAACATTATCGCTAAACAGGAACACATGCTTACCAGCTTCGAGGGCTATTCTTGTTTCGTGAGCGGCAAACTCACCTGGAACCGAAATGACTACAAGATTAGCATCCGGTCTGGCTGCAATTGCACCTTCAAGTGTGCGAATTTCGGCAGTAGACCTGGTTGTGTTGACTTCGACCAGCCATTGATCAAGGAATAGCATGATCTCATCCAAAACCGCCTGGGTTTCTGCAGTTACACCAACAACGAGATCATTGGCCGTGGATGTGCGAACTTCTGAATTTACAAACCCAAGTTCAGCTAAGACCTCTTTGTTTGCATCTGATCCCATTAACACCGCAGTCTGGATCACTCCAACGATCTTCGACAGGCGGTTATTAAATCCCATCAGGAATACAGAATCATAGTATTGATTTTTACGAATGGTTATACCAGTGACCATTTTTCCTTCATTCTTAAGTAGATTGGTACTTGCGACTGAAAGCAATTAATGCCTTCTTGAAACACTCCATAGGTGCGCGTACCAACCCTGCCCCTATTTTCGAGAAACCGGGATCTTTGTGGGCGATAGCGGTGTCTATGATGGGAGCACTGCCGGTTTGCACTACTTTGCGGATATCAATTCCTGCTGGAGTGCCCTCAAACCCAAAGATCGGCATTTTGTAGGTTGGGTGAACGCCAATAGTGATGGTTTTCATTTCGCGGGAATACGCAAGAGCTTCTTCAGGAGTGCCACCAACCAGGCTTAAAATTCCTGTTGCGCCACCCAAAACAAAGCCACCCCAGCCAACCGTCTCAGTAATGGCGGAATCACCCATGTCTAAACCGGCATCCTTTTCTGAGAATCCGGGAACGTACAGGCCATTCACAAAGGGTGCCGGTGCGGTGAACCATTCGTCTCCCAACCCGCTCACCCGGATGCCGAACTCAGTGCCATTGCGGCACATGGCGGTGACCATGGTGCTGTAATCAACATCCCTCGCGGGATCAGCAATTGCTTTTCCGGCAGCCATGGCCAAGCCTAAAAAGATCAGATTGTGATTCCGCAACAGGTACAACGTAGGGATGTGCTTGTCAGAACTTAAGCCTGCTTTTGCCAGCCCTATTGCCATCGCATTCCCAAATAAAGCGGATGAAGCGCTGTGGCGGTTGTGGAGCTCATCGCCCATTTGCAGAGCCTGCGTGATGATCGGTTTTAGCGGCAGTTCACCATCTGCTCTTAGGGCTGCCCGCAGTGAAGGTGCAAAGGTGTCCCTCCAGGAGCGCAACCCATCCAAAGCTTTTTCACTATAATCGCCAAACTGCTGCATACCTTCCACCTGGCGGCAGAAAGCCTTGTTTGCAAAAGGTTTATTCTCAACCACAAATACCCAGGAATTGGCAGAGATGGTACCGGCCATTGGTCCAACTGTTTGATGGTGATGGTTTGGTTCAAGCTTGATCTTTCCACCATCAAGCAACTTAACCGCTTCGTCGACGGTTTTCGCCCATCCCTCAAAAATCACTTCGCCAATCACGGCACCGCGTTGAGCGCCGCACATTTTATCCCAGGGGATGGGTGGTCCAGAATGGAGGATCATTTTATCTTCCAGTCCCGGAATCACCTCGATTGCTGGAGCGATGTCTACCAGAACCGGGTCCGCATCAGTCAGTTTTTTAAACGCAAGTTGGTTTGCCAGTTCAATTTTCTGTTTGATATCCATGTTATCCTCCAAAAATATTCTCATCCTGGTTGGTGAAAATCTACAATGATCATCAACATTCAGCATGAGCTCTCCAACGTTTCCTGGTGGAGGTTGAACACTCCTCCACCAGGAATCCCTTAAGGAGAGACTTATTTAGGGCTACCAGTTACACCCAGAACAAACCAATCGACATTGCTCATGTCATCGTCAGCTAGAACTTCACCTTCTTTGATCTTGATGTTACCATCCTGATCCTTGATCGGTCCGGCAAAGGTTACAATCGTTCCAGCCTCAAGACCAGCCTGGACTTCGGCAACCTTATCGACTACTGCCTGGGGAACTTCCGGTCCGAATGGCGCAATCGCCATACAACCGTCAGCAAGACCGCAGCGCAGGAAGATTGGGGTCCAGGATCCATCAATTACGGTGGAGGCCAACCAGGTGAACTTTCCACCAAGGGTAAAGCCCTGACCGGTGATCCAGTATTTGGGAGCAAACTGCTGGGCAGCCAGGTTCTGGTAACCGATCGAATAGACACCGGCTGATTCTGCAGTGGAGATAACCGTTTGCGGCGAATCAACATGCATGGTGATTACATCGGCTTCCTGGTTGATCAACGAATTGGTTGCTTCTGCTTCCTTGGCGCTATCACCCCAGGCAAAGGTGTAGGTAACAATCACCTGCACATCCGGATTGACAGACTGTGCGCCAAGAGTATAGGCATTTGCGAACACATCCGTCCATGCAAGGGGGAAGGCGGCCACAAAACCAAGCTTATTGGTCTCGGTCATCATGCCGGCTGCAACACCCATCATGTACCAAACATCGGGTGGTTTCCCAAAGATATTGGCAAAATTCGCGCCCATTTCCCATCCACCGACGTGTTCAAAAATAACGTCCGGGTATTTTTGAGAGAGGGTTAAGGCGGGATACTGGTGAGCGTAAGCGGTGGCAAAGATCATCTTAGCGCCCTGGGAGATCATATTTTCGATCGTCGAGGTAGCTCCGGCTTCATCATAAACATTCTCAGCTTCAATGATGGCAACACAAGAGATGTTTTCTTTGATTGCCATGACAGCCTCATGCATTGCCTGGTTGTAACCAGCATCCATGATGGGTCCGCCGTAAGTTGCGCCAACAGTCAAACAAACCGGTTCTTCGGTTGGGGCTGCGGTTGGGGCTTCAGTGACAACCACCGGGGCTTCTGTTTTGACAACTGGAGCTTCTGTGGGTGCAACTGTTGGTTGTGTACAAGCACTCAAGGTAAAGGCAATAACCATCAGTATTGAGAGGATTCCAAACACTTTTTTCATTTCTTTCTCCTTTTTAGATTATTGATAGTCAAATTCGAAATCAATCGTAAAAGTCTATTCTCCTCCTTTCGAAACAAATGTGAGCTTATTCTGTCCCCTGGTAGACACGACCCAGCGTTGCTGGTGCGGAATGCTTGCGTGTTCCACCCCAAATAAGCAGAACCGTTAATGTTAAAACAAATGGAATCATATCGAGGATGAACGGTGAAACATTTACACCGCTCACCTGCAAGAGGAGTTGGAACGCAACAGCTCCGCTAAAAACCAACACCCCGGCGATTGCGCGAACCGGGTGCCATTTGGAGAAGATCACCAACGCAATCGCAATAAATCCTCTACCACCAGTCATGTATTCCGCCCAGTTCATGGTAAATGCTATCGAAAGATGCGCTGCGCCCAGACCTGCCAGTAAGCCGCCTACAAACAATGCCTGATATTTAATGATTGCCGGATTTCTACCGGAAGCGTAGGCGGTTTCAACATTTTCACCAACTGCCCGGACACCCAATCCCCAGCGGGTGCGGTAAAGCAGCCACCAGATGAATATGGTTACCGGGATGACCATATAGATGAGCAAATCGAACTTGAAGAGTCTCGAAAACTTCAGTGGAAGGTCTTCGAGTCCGGGGACCATGTATCTTGGTAAACTGTTTATCATTTTTCCGATGAAGGGTTTACCGATCAATGAGCTTAGACCATAACCAAAGAACATCAATGCCAGACCGCTGGCAAGCTGGTTGGCTTTGCGGGTGACGACCAGGTATGCAAAAACCATATTTACCAACCCGCCGGCTAACATGGATGCCAGGACGCCGAAGAAAGGATTGCCCGTTGTTACGGTAACCCCATAACCCGTAGCAGCGCTAACCAATAAAACGCCTTCAAGCCCCAGGTTTACAGTTCCAGAGCGTTCCGAAACCACCTCGCCCAGGGTGGCATACAAAAGGGAAGTACCAGAAAAGATGGCACTGGATAATACGCCCAACAAGGCAAGTAGGCTCATGCAGTTTTTCCTTTACCTAATTTCGATAATGTTGGTTTCGCCAAAACAATAAAGAGGGTGAATGCCAGCAACAGGTTGATAACAGCATAAGGCAATCCGATTGTGATCTGCAACATGTTACCGCCTGTCATGATGATCGAAACAACAAAAGCCATCAACAGAATGCCAAGCGGGTCACCTCCTGCCAGCCAACTGATCAGGAATCCCATGTACCCATAACCGGGGGAGAAGTTCGGGATCAGCAATCCGTAAAAGCCTGAAACCTGAGCCATTCCCGCCAGACCGGCGATTCCTCCGCTGATGCAGAACACGATGAGCATATAGGTCGAGACCGGGATACCGTTTCTCCTTGCAGCCTGAACATTGCCGCCAATCGTGCGCATCTCCAAACCCCAGCGGGTTTTCTTCATTACAAACCAGAACATCAATAAAAGGACCAGTCCGAAGACAATACCCAGGTGAACGCGCGTTCCAAAAAACGTTGGCAGCCGCGCTGCTTCCACAAAATTTGGGGTCATGTTGGTTTCTCGTGGAGAGTGCCAGAACCCAAAAACCAATAAACCTGCAATCTTGGGCGCGATGGAGTTCATTAATAAGGTGGTGATGGTTTCATTTACTAATCCGATAGACTTGAAGTATGCCGGCAGGAAAGCCCACAGTGCGCCACCGAGAATACCCAATATAACCATCAAGGGAAGTAGTATCCAGGCTGGCAAGTCCTGGAAAACCAGGGCAGCGAAAGTGGCAAAAATCCCACCCAAATATAATTGACCTTCTCCGCCAACATTGATCATGCCGATCCTGGCGGGAAGCGCAACAGCCAGGGCTGTCAGCAGGATGGGGATCATTGCCACAATCACTTCGGAAAAACCGTAACTACTCCCGAGTGTCGCCTTGAACAAGTCGCGATAAGAGGTGAACGGATTGGCACCTCTGATGAGGAGAATAACTGCAAAAAGTGCCAGCGCCAATAAAATGGTCAATCCATTGCGAAGAATTGCCTGCAGTATTTTCCTGCCAGCTACTGATAAGTTGGTCATAAACTTAGCGCTAGGATTCATGGGCACCCTTTGATCCAGTCATGAGATAGCCAATTTCATAAAAATCTGTTTCCGCTGGTAAGAACTCTCCAACGATTCTTCCTTCAAAAAGCACGATCAAACGATCACTGAGTGAGAAGAGTTCTTCAAGGTCTTCGGAGATCAACAAAACACCAGTTCCTTCATTCCGTGCCTGCATCAATTCCTGCCTGGCAACCAGCGTGCTTTGCACATCCAAACCACGCGTCAAATAGGAGGCGATGATCAGCTTGGGAGCTTTCATCATTTCGCGGGCAATGATCAAACGCTGCAGATTTCCACCGGAAAGTGCTTTTACTGGAGTGTAATAAGAGAAGGTGAAACCAAATTTTTCCAGGGACTTCCGTGTATCCTCCCGGACTAAATTCCAATCCATGCCAAGTCCGCCGTGTATGGAATAATCCGCGGTTCGGGTGATGGCGATGTTCTCCATAACGGACATGAAAGGGACAGTTGCCATGGTCAGTGGATTCTCAGGGATGAACCCCAATCCAAACTTACGCATCTGACCCGTTGATTTATGCGAATAATCTTTCCCCTGCAGCAGTTTTTTTCCGGAGATCACTTTTTCCATGCCTAAAATGGCATCGCACAATTCTTTTTGACCATTGCCTGAAACACCCGCAACGCCAACGATCTCACCGGGAAAAACCTTCAAGTTAATGGCCTTAAGGCTGACGGCAGTCCCCTCACCGTGTGTGTTGAAGGAATCCAGTTCCAACACTGGATGCGTTGAAACAGGTCTCTCTTCCCTTATGATGCGGTTGGTGAGCTGCTTATCGAACATCATCTGGATCAGGATTTCTTCGCTCGCCTGTGCCCGCAGGATGCATCCCGCCACACGTCCGCCCCGAAGCACGGTGATCCTGTCAGCACAATCCAATACTTCGCGTAATTTGTGCGCGATCAGAACGATGGCGTACCCATTTTCTTTTAAGTTGTTGATAACCTTGAACAAACCCTCAACCTCATGAGGAGCCAGAACCCGTGTAGGTTCATCCAGAATTAAAACTTGAGAGTCCGAAAGGAGAAGCTTGAGAATCTCGACCTTCTGCTGCTCACCAATTGAAAGCTGTGAAACAAGGTCATCAGGATTGACAGCAAGTCCATATTTTTCAGAAAACTCGATAATCCGTTTTCGAAGTTTGGTCGGATTGTATACCGCGGGAAGATCTTTCAGGAATAAGGCGATATTTTCAAGCACGCTCATCGCAGGGATGAGGTTTAATACCTGAAAAACCATGCCAATATTCAATTGACGCGCATCAGCTGGTGATTTTATGTGTACCGATTTGCCATTAAAATAGATATTCCCACCATCGAA
This sequence comes from uncultured Anaerolinea sp., assembly GCA_964606265.1. Taxonomy (GTDB): domain Bacteria; phylum Chloroflexota; class Anaerolineae; order Anaerolineales; family Anaerolineaceae; genus UBA6107. Next base: position 18,006 of record CAZSGL010000024.1, read on the forward strand.
TTTATAAAATCCATAAAGGATCTTCATCAGGGTGCTTTTTCCGGCACCATTCTCGCCTAACAAGGCATGGATTTCGGATTTATAAATTTTTAAATCTACATGATCATTGGCTAACACACCGGGAAACTGCTTGCTAATCCCCTTCATTTCGATGATCGGTGGGTTTTCTATTGGAAATGGATTCACATCAATCATAGGCTCCTAACAAAAAGTAATCCATTCGACAATGGTTTTCAATCTATGATAGGAAAAATTAGACGAGAAAGTAAGCGCAGTAATTTGGGGTTTTTTAGTGTGGAAACCCGTAATTTACCCTCGTTCAAAAATCAATCAACCCCGTAGAAAATACGGGGTTGATTGTGGTCTCATAAAGGCTTTCAGATCAGATGATGGTCGCGGGCATAACGCAGCAAATCGACGCGGCTGCGGATAGCTAGTTTATCTGTCAAGTTCGCCCGATGACCCTCCACGGTGCGGATGCTGATACCCAACTCCTCAGCCACCTGTTTATTGGTATATCCCTGGACGATCAACTTGAGCACTTCCACTTCGCGAAGTGTGAGTTTCTCCAGGGTGGATTGCCCTTGCACAGTGGTAGAGGAATCAGGCTGGAGCAGGGAGCGGATCATTTTCGGATGAATGTATAGCTCACCCCGGAACACGGAGCGAATGGCTGAGATCAACTCGGATTCTGCTGCGTGTTTCAAAATGTAACCTGCAGCTCCCAGCCGGACGGCTTCGCGCAATAAGGCATCATCCTCGTGAACAGTTAACACCAGGATAGCACATGTTTTTCCTTCCTCTTTCAACTTGCGGATCACCTCGATGCCGTCTTTATCCGGCATGCTGATGTCTAACACCAGCACATCGGGTGATAATTGGTCAACTTTTTCGATGGCCTCCAATCCCCCGGTAGCTTCGCCAATAAGTTCAAGGTCATTCTCAGAGGTGATCAGGGTTCGCAGTCCTGCTCTTACGATGGCATGGTCATCCGCGATGATTACCTTAATCGCCATTCGGAACCTCCACCTGGATCGTTGTGCCTTTGCCGGGATTACTCTCTATAGAGAACTTGCCGCTCAGCATTTCCACGCGCTCACGCATACCAAATAACCCAAGGTGCGAATGTGTGGCCACATTCTCCGGGATGAATCCCACCCCGTTATCTTCAATGATCACACTCAAGATGCTTTTGCGCTGGCTGAGAAGGACATCCGCGCGGGAAGCATGGGCATGCAGAAGAACATTGGTGAGCGACTCCTGGACGATGCGGAAGATGGCTGTCTCAATCTCCAGTGAGTGCCGTTTGCCGGTGATCCCAACCGTTTCGAACTGGACATCCAGGCTGTGCTGCCGGCTGAAGTCGGAAATGTATTGTTCCAGGGCGGTCACCAACCCCAGGTGGTCCAGGCTGGCGGGTCTGAGGCGGACTGCCATTTCATGCAAGTTGCTCAACACATCAGAAGCAATGCGTTTGAGTTCCTGGGCATATTTTTTAATCATCTCCGGGTTATTCGCATCCCGTTCGAGCAAACCTAATTGAACCATCATGGCCGAGATCACCTGCCCGGATTCGTCATGAAGCTCCCGGCTGAGGTTCAACTTTTCAGCTTCCTGGACTTCCATCAAACGGTGCGAGAGTGCATGTAATCGTTCGTTGCCACTTTTCACCTGGTCTAATAACCAGGTGTTCTGGATGGCCACGGCTGCCAGGTTGGCATATGAATCCAGTAGAATCTCGCGATCCGGGCTGAAGAACTTCAGGTCGTGGCTCAATAAGGCAAGATTTCCGATGCGCTTTGCAGCGAATTTTAAGGGGAGGAATGCCAAGATGCCACTAATATCATCCATCGAAAAGTATTTGAACCTGGAGTCCTTGTGTTCATTCCCGGTGTTTTGCTCATCAACCAACAACTTGAGGTGCTTGACTTGATTTCCTGAAAGCCCAAACGGACCCACAACCTTATCTTCATTTTCGTCCCCAGTATCAAGTTCGATCCAGGCACCAGTCACTCCAAATTTCTCAACTGCAAACCGGCAGACAGTCGCATACATTGTCAGTGTTTCAAAGATGCCCAGAAATGTTTGCGAGGAATCGTTCAATTTGGCAAGATCTTTGACCCTCTGTCGCAACGCCTCTTCAGCGGCCTGCCGCTGCGAAGTAGTTGCGGCAAGCGTCAGCGCGGTTAGGGATACAACTCCCATAAAGGTTTGCAGGAGAATCAGGGATTCATTGATCGTGCTGCGCACCAATGGTCCGGTTCCTACCGCGGTGCCGTAAATGGCAATACCGGCGACCAGGGCTACTGAATTAACTGCCCCGAATTGAGTAAACCTCAGCGCTGCATACATCACAAAGGGAAAGATGACATAGATCATCGCTTCATGGGTCACCTGACCAAATTCCTGGTTCCCAAATACGTAAATCATCACCAGGAGCAGTAATGAAAGGACAATGCCTGCTTCGATCATGGTCCTGCGTTTCCATTTAAGAGGCCAGCAGGTAAACCAGATGAGCAGCAAAGGGGTGATAACCAGCGCTCCCAGGAAATCCCCAATCCACCAGGTGAACCAAATCGTCCAGATGTAGGGTTGTATATCGCTGCCAACGATCAATAATGTAATGACGCCAATCGTGGCGGAGATGGTGGTGGCGA
>CAZSGL010000025.1:0-19812 GCA_964606265.1 uncultured Anaerolinea sp.
GAGGCGCACATTACTCACTGGCACAAGATCATGGCAGACGCGGACAATATCCTGCGAACGGTGGTGGTGGATGGTGAAGTGGCGGGGAATATGGTGAGCTTCATGATGGACGGAGTGCGCGAGGTGGGTTACTGGCTCGGCAGAGAATCCTGGGGCAGGGGGATTGCCTCGGCAGCGCTTGAACAATTCCTGCAGGAAGTGAAACCCAGACCGCTCTATGCGCATGCGGCAAAAACCAACCCGGGTTCGATGCGGGTACTGGAAAAATGCGGCTTCATCCTGCTGTCTGAAGATGCTGCAGAAGTGACCTACCGGTTGGATTAAAGGCGGTTGAACGAATTTGGTTTAACGCTTGTCCAGAAGATCCGCGCTGGTGTTGTCGTAACAATTGTTGCTGTCCAACACAGGATCCGCGCCTGCCTCCACGTAAATCCCCCAACTATTGGACGCACAGATATTGCCGGACGCTGACCCGGCAGCGTTCTCGTAAAAACCTATTCCAACATTCACATTATTAAGGGCAGAGTTGTTGGAAAACGCAGGTCTGGAACTGCCGACAGCAGAAAAACCATCATTTTGGTTAGCGCTACAGGTGTTGTTTTCCACCACCGGGCTGGCGTTGTCTCCCACCAGGATGCCGGTAGATAAGTTATTGTCACATGTGTTTCCCCTGGCTGTGCCGGAAGCATTACCCAGGTAGGAGATGCCGGACCAGGTATTACCATTTAGATTATTGCTTTCGATGAGCGGATGCGCCTCATCTACCAGGCTGATGCCGTTGTTGCCGTTGGTGGAGACCTCGTTGGTACTCACCGTGCCGGAGGAGTTGTTGAAGAAGGTGATGCCTGAAGCAGCGTTGGCAGTAAAACTGTTCGCAGTGATCACGGGAGTCGAGTCATCTGCAACAACCAGCCCCTGCAGCGTGTTATCCGTTATGCTGTTGAGGGTGATCTCACCACGGTAGGTTCCGCCCACACCCAGACCGGCGGCGCCATTGCCGCTGATGCGATTACTCTCGACGCGGAGTGTCGAATCCCCGCTGACGACCAACCCGAGATAACCGTTTTCATCGAAGACGGAGTCGCCAATTCTCCCATCCGTTTGACCGTAAACCCTCAAACCACTTCCAATGGGAGTTTTGTCCTCAGGGGCAAGGAACACTCCCCCGGTAAAGCGGCAGTCGCTGATCGTGACTGTTCCACCATCGATGGTGACCACGTCCGCGGGTTCCGTTCCTGAGTACTGGAATGTGATGCCGGTGAGGGTGATGCTGCCCGCGCCGCGGAAATCCGCCACAAGTTGACCGGTGGATGCGGTAATGAAGGTTTTATCCATCCCGGCACCCTGGAGGGTAATGGGTTTGGTAACGTTTAAATAAGGAGAAACGTCATAGGTTCCCTCGGTCAGGATGATGGTTGAACCGGGGGCGACACTTTCCACAGCCAGAGCCAGGCTGGCGTATTCACCGCTGCCATCAGGGGGAAGGTTGACCGTGGTGGGAGCGGCGGTAGACGTGAGGGTGGGGGTTTGTGCGGGGGGCACGGCTGAGGGGATGGCATTGTTGTTCTGTGCCACCTGACCTGGCAAACTGCACCCAGCGGCAGCGAGTACCCAAATGGCAGTTGCCAATAGAATACGTTTATTCATCCTCGTCCTTGATTTTTATCTGATGCATAAGCATTTCCATCACCAAATTAAGTATAACATCCACAGGAATCACGCGAATTTTGTCAATTCGGAATGCCCGCGGTTCAGGCATTGAAAAAATCGTTATAATTAAGGGACTATGCCCAAAATTGAGAAACGTATACAAAAAGTTGCCATGGTGATCGGTCCCAGGTCTGGTAATGATGCGGCTGAGGCAGGACTTATCCGGGAGTTTTTGGAGAAAATCGGTGTTCCAGTTATGCTCGCCAAAACTGATTCCGAGGAGCTTAAGCGCAAGCTGAATGAGCGTGAATTTGACCTGCTCATTGCCCTGGGTGGTGATGGCACCATGCTGCGCGCCGGGCATCTGACCGCTCCCCTGGGAATCCCCGTACTGGGGATCAACCTTGGTAATTTAGGCTTCCTGATGCAGTTGTCAAAATCAGATTGGAAAGAACGCCTGCCGCGATTATTGAGCGGGGACTATAAAATCGAGAACCGCATGATGCTGCAGGCGGAGCACTGGCGGGAAGAGAAATTACTGGGTTCCTTCCCGGTTATCAACGAAGTGGTAGTCTGCCGCGGGCAGGTGGTACGACCCATCCGCATTCATGCGCGGGTGGATGGTCACAGCCTGGCATCCTACGTGGCGGACGGGCTGATCGCTGCCACCCCGACCGGGTCAACCGCGTACGCCCTGGCAGTTAACGGTCCCATCATGCCTCCGGAGCTGCGCAACATCCTTATTGTGCCGGTAGCGCCGCACCTCTCAATGAGCCAGGCGGTGATTTTGCACGAAGGCGCCTGTGTTGAGTTCAGCACCACCAGTGATCACCAGGCTGTGATGAGCGTGGACGGGCACCCGCCTGAACACCTGAAAAACGGGGATATTGTGGCTGTCAAAGCCAGTGAATTCCAGTTTAAATTCGTAGTTTTCCAGGAACCCGGCTACTTCTACAAAAACTTAAGCAATTACATGGAACAAAATCCATCCATTGGAGTGACAAATGACTGAAGGTGCAACCGACAAGCTTTACTGTTACAACCATGCACAACGGGAAACTTTGTTGCGATGCAACCGCTGCGAACGACCCATGTGCACCTCGTGCGCGGTGCTCACTCCGACTGGTTACCGCTGCAAGGAATGTGTGCGCGGGCACCAGAAGAAATTTGAAACCGCACGCTGGTGGGATTATCCGATCGCCGTGCTGGTGGCAGGGATACTGGGACTTATCGGCAGCCTTATATCCAACATGATCGGGTTCTTCATCCTGTTCATCGCGCCGGTAGCCGGCATGATTGTTGCCGAAGCGGTGAGATTGGTCACACGCAGGCGCCGCGGGCATTGGCTGCCCCTGGCAGCCGCCGGAGCCACTCTGGTGGGAGGATTGTTCATCCCGGCGTACACGGCTATTTTCACCTTCCTGGCAAGTTTTACCACCGGGTGGACCAGCCTGTTGGGGCTCCTTTGGCCGGCGGTGTTTGCCATTTTATGTGCCAGCACAGTTTTTTACCGACTTAAGGGAATCAGGCTGTAGAGGGATTGCATAATGCTTGAAGAACTCCGCATAGAAAATTTTGCCATCATTCACGACCTGGAGATCCATTTTAAGGATGGATTGGTGATCTTCACCGGCGAGACAGGTGCGGGTAAATCCATAATCCTGGATGCGATCAACGCGTTGGTTGGCGGACGCGTGGATGCCACCATGGTGCGCGACGGCGCCGATCGCGCTAGCCTGGAAGCCCAGTTCAAAATCCCGGCTGAGACGCGTACCGAGATCGTAGATATTCTAAAACGTGAAGACCTGGATGAAGGATCGGAGACCCTGACGCTTGCACGAGAGATCCGCCAGGAAGGACGCGCGGTGGCAAGGGTCAATGGACGCAGTGTCAACGTGGGATTGTTGAAAGAATTGGGCAGCTTCCTGGTGGATATCCACGGACAATCTGAACACCTGTCGCTGCTGGACGTGCGTTCACACCTGGGTTTACTGGATCGTTACGCCGCAGTAGAGAATGAACACGCTGATTACTTTAAGGTCTACCGGAAATTACAGGAAATCCGCAAGGAATTAACCTCCTTGCGAGAACTGGAAAAGGAATCCGCCCGGCGCATGGAGTTGTTGAACTTCCAGGCGCAGGAGATCGAAACAGCTCAACTCAAACAGGGTGAGGAAGAGGAACTGGCTAACGAACGCAGCCGGCTGGCAAACGCAGAAACCCTCTCGTCCTCGGCGCAACAGGCTATTGTGATTCTGGACGAGGGCGGACCGGATGCTTCCTCAGCGGGCGACCTTTTGGGACAGGCTCAGCAACTGTTGAACGGGTTGGCGCGGACGGATCCCAGCCAGCAGGGACTGGCGGACCAGATGGAACAACTGAATGAGCAAATCGCCGACCTCAGCAGCGAATTACGCAATTACCTGGAGCAAATCGAATTCAACCCGCGCCGGTTGGAACAGGTGGAAGAACGGCTCGAGGTGATTCATCAGTTGATACGAAAATATGGCGGCTCGGTTGACACAGTTATTGAGTATGGCAGGAACGCCCGGGTGCAACTGGAAACGATCGCCAACGCCAGTGAACGCATCGCGGAACTGGAAGGTGAAGAGAAGACCGCCGTAATTGAAGCGCAGGAAAAAGCCGCTGTGCTTTCTGATAAACGCCGCAAGGCAGCCGGCAGATTGAGTACGGCAGTGGAAAACGAATTGACCGATTTGAACATGAAAGGCGCGTTATTCTCTGCGTACTTTAAAGATGCAACGGATACGGTTTTTACAAGCAGCGGGACGGATGTGGTGGAATTCCTCATTTCACCCAACCCCGGGGAAGGACTAAAGCCACTGGTAAAGATTGCCTCGGGAGGCGAGACATCACGGTTGATGCTGGCACTCAAGAATGTACTGGCGCAAGCCGACTTTGTGCCCACGCTAATTTTTGATGAGATCGACCAGGGGATTGGCGGGCGGGTGGGGTTTGTGGTGGGGCAAAAACTTTGGCAGCTTGGCCGCAATCACCAGGTGATGTGTGTGACGCACCTTTCACAATTGGCGTCCTTTGGAGACCAGCATTTCAAGGTGCGCAAACAAGTGACCGGCGAGCGCACCCTCACAGAGGTTGCGGATCTGGATGATACCGGACGAATTGATGAACTGGCTCAAATGAACGGCAGTATGAGTGAAGCCAACCTGAATGCCGCCCGGGAAGCATTGTCCCACGCACGGGATTTTCAGACTAATTCTCGATGATCATGCCAGAATCCATCAGGTAAAAATGGAAAACCCCCGGCTGCACATCTTAATACTCGGTTCACCAGTGATCACCTGGGATGGTAAACCGGTGGAAATCTCACGGCGGATGATCCGCCTGCTTTTTTATTATGTTGCTTCGCAGAGTGTACCAGTTAATCGCAGCAAGTTGTGCCAAATGTTCTGGCCGGAATTGGAGGACTCGCAGGCACATAAGAATCTGCGCGAAAGCCTGAGTAGATTAAGAGCTGAACTGCGTGATCCCAATTTGATCATTGCTGCTGATGATGAAGTATCTCTCAATACCAGCATGGTCTATGTTGATGGAATAGAATTCCAGGCACTGGTAGACCCAATTGTGACCAGATCCAACATTAATTCTGGTGCCAAATTACCCGATTGGATGTACACGAATTTGCGGAAAGCCATGCAGATGTGCCGCGGGGCTCACATCCTGGAGGGTTTTAGCATGCCGGAATCCACCGGACTGGAAACATGGCTTTCGCTCTCCAATCAAGCCTATGATTATTATCGCCTACGCAGCCTGGAGTACCTGGCGGGGCATTGTATCGCGGTTGGCAAGCTTGACGAAGCGCTTGATTGGCTGGGAAAGTATGCAGCGATCGACCCAGTGAATAATGAGACTAATTACCTGATCCTCAACTGTCTAAAGGAACGCGGCAGGATTAAGGAAGCGGCAGATTACATCTTGTACATCGAAAAACTCTACAAGGTACTCAATGACGAGGCGTTGCCCGATACAATTGCAGTCTTTAAGTCGCGGCTGGAGGAATTCAGGCAGACTGTCCAAAAAAAGGAAGATTCTGACTGGCCTGGAAAAGAAGTATTTCACAGTAGCTTTATTGGACGTGAAGAACTGCTGAGGAAACTGCAACACGCCTATCACCGCAAGGGCATCATCTCGATCAAGGGAGAATCGGGGTGCGGTAAGTCCCGCCTGATACAGGAATTCTACGAAAACTTACCGACCAGACCACGTTTATTGTTCTGCAGCGGGAAACCATTGGTGCGTTGTTCGCCATTTGAACCCTTGATCGAAGGATTACGCAGCTCCATGACAGCAAAGGAATGGTCGGCATTGCCTGAGCGTGTGCAGCAAAACCTTTACCGGCTGTTCCCTGAATTAAGAGATGAAAAGGAAAAAGGAGATCCGGGCAGCGTAGAAAACACATCAGGTGATGAGACAAATGCAATTTACAGCAGCCTGTATACTGTTTTATTGAAGCTGGCCGAAAAGAAACCCCTTTTGATGGTCATCGAAATTATCCAGTGGTGTGATGAGGCTACGATTGACTTTCTCTCCTACCTGAGTGACAGGGAATTTTTTAAGAAACATGGATTATTGATCATCAGCTCACGGCGGGAGGAAGTAAACCCCACGGTGGAAATCTTTATCGACCGCAACACCATGTTGTATACGCTGGAAAGCATCGATGTTCCACTCTTTACATTTGAAGAAACCCGCGCCCTGGTTCAAGGAATCCTGGGGAAGGATTGCAGCGAGAAATTTTTAGAAATGATCTTTAAATCCACTGGCGGCAACCCATATTTCATTATTGAGGGATTAAGAAGCGCTCAATCCATCAACTTCGACCCCGATGCATACGAAGATGAAAGCCATTATCCGATTCCCCCCACAATCCAGGCGTTAGTAAGTGAAAAGGTCAGACTCCTGCCTGCCAAAGCCCGGCAGGTTCTACAGTCAGCCTCGATATTAGGTCAAAAATTCCAACCAAAAGTTGTTGAGAAAATGGTGAACCTTGAAGTCGAGGAGTTAATCGGTGTACTTGAAGAGCTGCAGAAATTCTCCATTCTCTCCGCTGAAAGCGGTATGTTAACTGATTCGAGGTATGAGTTTCCGCATGACCAGGTAAGGGAAGTGATCCTAAGGGAGTTGTCGCCACTGCGCAAGCGCACGCTGCATCTTAAGGCGATGGAGGCACTCCTTGCGGTCAATGGCGAAAAGCCGGAAATGGCGTCCATCTTTGCCGGTCATTGCGAACAGGCAGGTGAAAACAACCGTGCATTTGAATTTTGGATCAAAGCCGGGCAGTTTGCGCGCTCACGTTTCTCGAAAACGGACACCTATTATGCCTACCGGCAGGCAAGCGCACTGATCCCGGTATTGAAGACGGATAATAAAGCAGAATTAATCCTGCAGTTAATAACCGAATGGGGGGATTATGCCTACGACCTCTCAGACCTGGATACATGCGAGCACATCTACTCCTTGTGCTACCAATTGGGAGAACAATCACAGAACCCATTATTACTGGGCGTAGGGTTAAGCGGCCAGGGACGGGTTCTAGGGATGAAGCTGCAATTCCAAGAGGGGATCGAACAAATTCAACGGGCATGCTATTTTTTGGATGTCGCTGGAAACAAAGCGGAGCGATTGGAAGCAGCCGCACGCCTGGGAATCTTATATACTCTCAACGACCAGATCATCAATGCTCAACAAACCCACGAAGAAGCCCTGGCTAGTATTTCTAAACCGAAAACACAAAAAGAAATGGACGCATTTGTAAACATTCAATGCCAACTTGGCTTAATATATATTTTGACGGGCTGGCCAAAAAAAGCGTTGGAAATCGCTGAGCAAGTGCACAACCTCAGTCAATTAATTAAACGCAGATCAGGACAAGTGCAGGCATTGGCAGTTTTGGCGGCAGCCAACTATTATTCGGGTAATTATTCTCAATCCTTGAAACAGGCCTTAAGCGGGGTTTCACTTGCCGAGAAACTAAACTTGCGCTGGTGGTTATCATTCCTCGATATAACTATTGCCCGAGACCATTTTGTTATGGGAAATATGGATCAATGTTGGGTCCATATTCACGCGGTGATCGAACGCGAAAAAGAAATTGACGACAAAACAACGCTAAAAAGCATCTACACAGTTCTGGGAAATGTTTACCGGACCTTTGGTGATTTTGAAGAGGCAGCCAGGAGTTTTCGCCTGGGCATTGATGAAACTGTTCAAGATGTACAGACCCTCGAAAACATGTACCTGCTTGGGTTGACACTTGTGCGTTCCCACAATCTCAAAACAGGCGCTGAGCTGGTCTCCAGGGCAAGAGAAATCTCCGGGGAAAAAGGGTTGGGAATGATAGCGATAAATGCGCATATCACTGAGTTTATGTTGAACCCAGGCTTGGTTCAAGAGGAAGGTCAAAGGCACAGCCTAGAATTAATGGCGAGAGAAATAGACCAAAGGGGATTGGGAACCTCACGCATGGCCCTGGACATTGTTTATGGCACTCTCGCGCAGAAGGAGGGAAAGGTTCGCGAAGCAGAGGGGTACTTTAAACGCGTGTTGGAGTTTGGGGTGGAGCACTCACATGTCTGGATCGAGCTGTTAGGTTATCAATATTTACTTGGTTTGTACGCGCCAGGTTCAGCGGAACACTCAGAATGCAGACGTAAGGCGAAAGAAATAAGAGAAAAACTGCGTGAAAGGTGCACGCTTCCCCCCTTGCGCCGACTTTATAACAACTTTAGGAAAACCATGGAAACGTAGTTTTTTGTCAACATTTTGGCAATGCCAGCAGTGTATAAATAACTCAATAAAGTTGCTGGTGCTGCGTGAGATCTAGGGACCTCATGCGACAAGGTCGGTAGAATCCAGGGGAAAGATTCTACCGACCTTCTTTGTTTTAATCCTGGGAAAGATGGGCGATGGTCACACCTTCGCCACCTTCCTTGTCGCCACCTTCCTCAAAACTTTTCACGAGTTCCGAGGATTTCAGAGCTTCGCGGATCACCTGGCGCAGCCTGCCTGTGCCCTTGCCATGGATGATCCTTACGAAAGGCATGCCGGCGGTATAGGCATTGTCGATGTATCTCTCCAACACGTCCAGTGCGTCCTCAGCGCGCTGCCCGCGCAGGTCGATCTCCATGCCAGGAGAGGGCCGGAAGAGCGCAGGCCTTGCGGTGGCGGGTTCAGTAACGGCAGGTCTGGTACCTGCGACTTTAGCATGGGATTCGACGAAATCCTCGTTGGGTGCGCGCAGGTCAGAGATCCTGGAGCGGATGCGCAGGTTACCCACCTGGACTTCAACTTCGTTCTCTCCGATGGCAGTGATGACGCCTTCTCTCTCAAGGGAGCCTATTTTTACCTTTGCGCCCAGGCGTGGGATCACCTTTCCCCCTCCTGAGCGGATGGTTTTCCGCACTACCGGAGTGCTTGTCTTTTCATCTATTTGTTCCACCCGCTCTTCGATGGCTTTCAAGGCTTCCAAAGGCTGGCGGGCATGCGCCAGATCCTTGCGGATTGTGTCCATCTCTTCGCGAAGAATGGCGATCTCTTTTTGCGCCTCCAACCTGGCTTTTTCAAGCGCCAGCTGGCGTTCCTCTTCTATCTTTTCCAGGCGGGATGTAAGTTCATTCTTCAAATTTATCGCCAGAGAGCGGTCTCGGTCAGCTGCCGAGCGGGCGTTGCGGGCAACCTCACGCTGATGATGGATCTCGTTGAGCAATTCTTCAGATTTCAACTCGGCGGGATCAATCATTGTACGAGCTGATTCGAGTATCTCCTCAGGCAGGTTCAAGCGCCTGGCGATGGCAAGCGCGTTAGACCGTCCGGGAATCCCCAACGTGAGGCGGTATGTTGGGCGCAGTGTCTTCAGATCAAACTCCATGCTGGCATTAACGACGCCTGGAGTTGTGTGCGCAAGTGATTTAAGTTCCGGGTAATGGGTGGCGATGAGGCATGGGATGCGGCGTTCAACCAGGTGCAGCATAATGGCTCGCGCCAGGGCGGATCCTTCCTGGGGGTCAGTACCGGCACCCAATTCGTCCAGAAGGACAAGCGTCTTGGTCTTTGCGCGACCCAGGATGCGCACAATGTTGGTGATATGCCCGGAAAAAGTGGAAAGGGACTGCTCAATGGATTGTTCATCACCGATGTCGGCAAAAACATTGTCAAAAAAACTAAGCTCGGAACCGGATTGCGCCGGGATATGCAGCCCGCATTGCGCCATCACCACCAGCAGCCCGACAGTTTTCAAGGTTACTGTTTTACCGCCCGTGTTGGGTCCGGTGATGACCACGGCGAAGGTTTGTTCATCCAGATCGATATCCACCGGGACAACCGTGGCAGGATCAAGCAACGGGTGGCGCGCCTTAAGCAATTTGATGCAGGTACCCGGATGGTGCACTTTGGCGGGCGGGCTGACATGTTTAAGGATCGGTTCACACGCCTGCAGGGCGTGGCTGTACTTGGCGCACATCAGTGCTAGATCAAATTGGGCTAAAGCTGTGACGATGCCATTAATGGCTGCTGCTTCTGCACCTACTTTACCAGAAAGGTCAGCCAGGATGCGGCGTACTTCGTCACGCTCCTCAAGCTGCAGTTCGTGCCAGCGGTTATTCAACTCCACCACCGCGATGGGTTCAACGAAAAGCGTAGCGCCTGAAGATGACTGGTCGTGAATGATGGCTTTCAGTTTGCTCTTGAATTCGGCGCGCAGCGGGATGACATAGCGCCCGTTGCGCTGCGTGATGATAGACTCCTGCAGCATGGGAGCGGTATGCGGATCACCCAGCATGCGCTCCAACCTGGAAAGAAGGCGGGAGTGTGAAACCTTGATCTCAGCGCGAATGGAGGCAAGTTTTTGCGAAGCATTATCAAGCACTTCTGCCCGATCTGAAATGCAGCGGGAGATGGCTTCAATGATGCCGGGAGGTGGAGGAAAAAGGCGCACAATTTCAGCCAAACGCGGGAATTCGCGCATATTCTTCTCAAAGTTGCGCGCCAGGCTGCGGGAAGAGATCAACGTTCCGCTGACCGCCAGCAACTCTGATTCGGTGAGCACCCCGCCGCGGCTGGCTAAATCGACCATGGCGCGGATATCGTGAGCACCACCCACGCTGACGTCCGCCTTGATGCTGAGGAGTCTGCTGGCTTCTGTAGTACGCGCCTGGCGCTCCAGAGCCTCATCCAGGGAGGTAACCGGAACCAGGGCGCGCGCGAGTTCAGCGGAAGCGCTGAAGGCAGCGAACTCAGCCAGTTTTTCGACGACTTTTGGAAATTCAAGCGTTCTCAGGGTTTTCTCGTCCATATGATCGGAGTTTACCACAACTCTTGAAACCAAAAATGACGCCTTGAATTGCGGGTTATGGGAAGGCTATAATGAAGACGGAGTGATCGCTGATGCTCGAAAAACAGATTAAAGGATTAACCAAACCCTCAGAACTGTGTGAACACCTGCCGGACGGGCGAATCCGCTGCCTGGCGTGCGCTCACCGCTGTACCCTGCAAGAGGGGCGCAGCGGCGTGTGCGGGCTGCGGTATGTCCGGGATGGCGAACTGATGGTTCCCTCGGGATATGTGGCTGGCGCCCAGGTGGACCCAATCGAAAAAAAGCCATTCTCGCATTTTTTACCCGGCAGTCAGGTACTCACCTTTGGCATGCTGGGGTGTAACTTCCGCTGTGAATTTTGCCAGAACTGGGAAACTTCACAGGCGCTGAGGGATAAGGAAATTAAGACAAATTGGCTGCCAGTAAAGGAAGTAACTGCTGAGCACCTGGTGCACATGGCGGTCAGCAGCGGAGCAGCCAGTATGGCATCTTCTTATAATGAACCGTTCATCACGGTTGAATGGGCGGTTGAGATCTTTAAATTAGCCAAAGGTGCGGGGTTGAAAACCGCGTTTGTATCAAACGGATTTGCCACACCGGAATCACTATTGTTTTTACGCCCCTGGCTGGATGGATTGAAAGTTGATCTAAAATCAATGAGGGAGGAGCGCTACCGCCAGATGGGCGGAGGCTTGCGGGCGGTACTGGATACGATCGCTAACGCGCACCAGATGGGATTATGGGTGGAAGTGGTGACCCTGGTCATTCCCGGATTCAATGATTCCAACGAAGAACTCTGGGAGACTGGACGTTTCCTCACATCCATCTCAGCGGACATCCCCTGGCATGTGACCGCGTATCACCCGGATTACAAAATGCAGGACGCACCGCCGACACCTTCGGACACTCTGCAGCGGGCAGCCGAGATCGGGCAGGAGGCGGGTCTGCATTACGTTTATGCCGGAAACCTGCCGGGAAAGGTGGGCTCGCTGGAGGATACGCATTGTCCCGGCTGCGGTATAGCGGTGATCAAACGGCGCGGGTATTGGGTTTTGGAGAATCGGCTGACTGGTGAGGGAGTGTGCCCTGAGTGTAATTGCCCGGTTCAGGGGGTCTGGCAGTAATTAGACCCCTCCCGGGGTAGATGTGGGAGTGGGTGTTGCTGTAGGGCTTTCGCTGGGGGTTGACGACGGCGTGAGGCTCTGCTCCAGGGTTGGAGTAAAGGTTGATGTAGCCGTTGGTGTGGCAGTGGCTGTGCTGGTGGGTGTGCGTGTGGACGTAGGCGTACGGGTAAGGGTTGGGGTACGCGTGAGCGTTTTGGTCCTGGTTGGCACGATCGGAGTGCGGGTTGCGGTTGGAAGGGCTGTGGAGAAGGCAATATCTGTCTCGCTGTCGCCCTGGCTGACCTGGCTGACATAATCAACTGCCGGACGGCAGGCAGGCGGGAGATTGGCTGACACGTGGACCCAATCCAGGGGGCTTTTGGCTTTATAGGTGCGGCTGACCGCATTGAAAAGGCATCCGGGACCCACGGTGTAATTCATCAGGGAAAAACGCCAAAGGTCTGAGTAATTTGCCACCGAACTGGTGGTTTTTTTTGTAACGTTGTAAAGCACCCGGTCCGCCTGGCTGCAATTGCCTACGAGTGTTTCTGCAAAAACGTGAATACTGAAATTTGCCTGGGAGAGATCGATGCCGGCTGGGCAATCGGCACAGGAAGCATTTACCTTTTGTACCAGGGCGCCCCTGAGGATATTTTGATGAGATTCAGTAAGCATCGCAAACCCTTTTTCGCAGGTTTCCTGTGCCAGGACCAATGGACAGAATTGATCATAAAAACTGCGGTTCCAGAGCAAAGCCGCGTCCGCTCCGTTTTCGGTGAGCTGCCCAAAACCGGCTTCTTTAACGTCCAAATAGATCCCAGGCCAAAGTTGGCTCTCCTGCGCAAAAAGGTTCTTGAGTAATTGCCCGGGGATACCGGAATCCAGTGAAGTCTGCAGAATCTGTTCATCGAATTGGTTTTGCCATTCAGTTACTGAATCCTGTGCTTTTTCCAGTCCACACTGGTTGGCGGAAAGATCAGACTCCAACCCGTTCATGTCGCATTCCCCGGCATCCACAATTCCATTTTTGATCAACATGGCAGCCAGGTAGTAATATGGGATGGACGAATGCAGTTCTGAGGCGTCGTGGGGAGTATCCAACCAGACGGGAGGTGACCCAATTTCAGGGAATACCTGCCATATTTCAGCGCAGGTGGCGGATTGGCCCGTTTTCCACTGGGAACTGAGAATATCCACATAATAAGCGGTTGGGATTATTGTTTCGTCAGGCTGAGGCGTGGCTTCCAGCTTCGGCACAACTCGCACCAGTCCTTCAAAGACAATGGTTTCATCACCATAACTGGATTCACCCCAAAAACTAAAGGGGACACCCTTTTCATCCGTGGGTTCAAGCGGGACAGTGCATTCGTTTCCATCGCAGTTGAATGCCTCACCATCAAGCTTGATATTGAGCTTTACGATACTCTCATTTGGCAGGCTTTCTTCACCTGTGAAGTGCAGAGAGGGTATGCCGTTACATATTTTCAGCTCCGCATCGAATTCACAACCGATCAAATCAACCCACACCACAGCAGCAGGGAGTTCGACCTCCATCTCACGGGAAACATCCTGTGAGCCAATATTATGAAGGTACATTCCCTTGCAGGCTTGCAAGGCTGAACCACTCTCATTACCTGAACACGCCGGTGTGTGAAGCCATTTATCGTAAGTTGCGGCACCGCAATCATTCAGGACATCATCTTTTGTGGGTTTCCCTTCGTGGTCAACGGCGATGACGCAAGCGATGGTATTGTCGGACCAGTAAACGAGCCACCAGTTGTATTCAGTACCTTCAACGAGGATTGTGGTGTACCTGTCTGGACCAGGCGTGGGCTGAGTTTCCGCGTGAACAGGTTTGAACCATCCGCCAGCGATAAAAACAATGCTGATGATGGTCAAAATCAAAATCACAAGGAGTGGCCGGAGTTCTGCTCTACGCATAAATACTCACCGGGAAGTTGCGATTCCACCTTAATTGCGGGAGTTTTTTTAGTATAGCATATTGATCGATGCGGTGGCAGCGCTTATTCATTTTGTAAGGTAAAGATTAAAAATTAATGAAAACCAGAAGGCGAACCGAGGATGGTTTTTGGGGTTAACTATATTGATCGGGTCTTTATTGTTGGAGGTTCTCCATGGATCCATTAGTCGCAATGGTTGTGTTTGTTTTCGCGGTGTTTTTTGGATTATTAAGTTTTAACGGTGCCAACTCAAAGCGGAAATAGCCAGATGATCTCGCATAGGGGATCATAAGAGGGACATCAGGCGTTCGATATGAAAATGGTGGTCGCGGATATGACAGAGCACCCGCCGCAGTACCTTGCGCGCGCTCCAGGTCTCACCCTCAACCTCCAGGAGTTCGGAACCATTTTTCAATTCATCCATGCTACTTATCAATAATCCGTGCACCTGGTTGAGGCGCTCCACCGGGTCATTACTTAACTGGTCGCGGGCAACGGTCGCCAGGTTGAGACGATCTAGATACCACCAGTTGGCATTGGCTACATGCCGCAAGACCCCGTTAATACTCCAACGTTCGTCTGAGAATTTTTGTTCGCGTTGTTCTTGCGAAAGGGATGAGACCAATTGTTCAAGATCGGCCCGGCTCCAGTTGAGCAAAAGCGAGCCCTGTTCTATTTCTGCGGCTGAAAACGCGCGGGCATCATCCTGGAAGAAGGCGTTGATCTCAATTTCCCTGTCTCCGAGCAAATTGTTATAGCATTCAAATACTTCCACCAGGGCAATATCAAAATCCTCCAGATTGCTGAGCCAGGAAGCGTTGGTCTTCTCCCCGATCCATTCACGGTAGGTGATCAACGCCTGGGGTACGCGCAGGATGGCTTCAGTGCCGTCCCTACCGTAAGCAAAACAACCCGGATGGTCAAGCACCCAGGCAAGAGACCTGCCTTCAATATTGTTTTCAAGTCCGACCCTGATCTGCATCGTTCCTCTGGAATTCTCTACAGATTATAGCATTCCGGGTTTTAAATTTAATGAAATGGAACTTATAATAGACCGGTAACGTCTAAAAAAAGATACTATTCCGCCAGGTGAGGTGTATATGGAGACAGAATTTGACAACAATGTGAAAATCCGGAAAAGCCCATGGCTGTTTAGCTGGATCCCGGCGATCCTGTTGAAACCCCTCACGACGATCCAAATGATCAACAAAGAACAAAAGCACATCTGGTTGACGCCACTTGTGGTGTTATCGGTTCTGGCTATCCTGGTGGTGACCATTGCTGCCCCTATCCGCAGGAACGCCATTCAAATGGGGTTAACAACGCCGCCAGATTTTCAATATTATTCTGCTGACCAGCAGGCTCAATTCTACAACGCCCAGGCTACGCAGACTTCGCCGTTATTCATGTACGTTTTCCCGATCCTCTTCGGTCTGGTGGCGATATGGCTTTCCTGGTTCGTACTTGGCAGCGTGCTGCATCTTGTTCTCACTTTATCGGGCAGCCGCGCGGTGAGTATTAGGTCGTACAATATGGTGGGTTGGGCAATGGTACCCCTGGGTGTGCGTTACCTGGTGCAGATCATTGCCATGATCGCAACAAAGTCTACGATCAACGGGGCAGGTCTTTCCGGGCTTGTCGGCGCTGATCCTATTGGCGTGATAGCTTACCTGGCAGCGTTGTTGGGGTTGATCGACATTTTCTTCATCTGGCAGATCGTTCTGCTCAGCATGGGCACCAAGGATTACTCTGGTCTTGCAAGCAGAAAAGCGTTAGGCGCAACGCTTATCACGCTCTTAATCTTCATGATCATTTTTGCACTGCCCGGCTTTTTACAATCCATATTAAGTAATCTTTCGTTTACGCAATACTATTTCTTCTAGAAAAAAACATTGGTGATGAGTAAAGAGAGTTTTATAAAGATACAGGGTTTGAAAAAGGTCTTCCAGATGGGAGAGACCCATGTACGAGCGTTGACAGAGGTAAACCTGGAGATTGCCAGGGGCAGCTTTACGGTTGTTATGGGTCCTTCCGGGTCTGGCAAAAGCACACTCCTGTATCTGATCGGCGGACTGGATTGGGCGACCGCGGGCACGATCGTGGTTGACCAGCAAGAGATCGAAAAGATGGACGAAAACGCGCTGGCGCTTTACCGGCGCAGCAAGGTCGGCTTCATTTTTCAGTCGTTCAACCTGATCACCTCCATGCCATCTGTGGAGAACGTGGCGTTTCCACTGCGGTTTGCGCGCGTGCCTGATCGAGAACGCAAAGCGCGCTCACTGGCATTATTGGAAGAACTCGGTATGACTGACCGTGTGGGGCATAAACCCGCCGAGCTTTCAGGCGGACAACAGCAGCGCGTGGCAATTGCGCGGGCACTCGTCAATGACCCGCCGCTGATCCTGGCGGATGAACCCACAGGCAACCTGGACAGCAACACCGGACTTTCGATCATGCAGTTGTTGGCGGATCTGAATAAGGCCGGCAAGACGATCATTGTGGTGACCCACGACCCGCGCATGCACCAGTTCGCAAGCAACGTGGTGTATTTGTTGGACGGCAGGGTGGTCCCTGAAAAAGAATATCTTATGGCTACTGAAATGAAAACACATTGACCCGGAGAAGGTGATTATGAACGGAAAACGTTTAATAAATGTCTTTTTTGTGGCGCTGATAGCAACTGTCCTCTTTGGCGCAGCTTTGAATCCCATGCAGGCAGCCGCCGCAGTCCTATATACCGGTGTGATTATCACACCGGATTCATCGACCAAGTCCGGAATTCCCGGATCAACGGTTTCTTATAACCTTACCCTGTCCCTGGCCGGAGCGGCCGACGATGAGAGTGTCACCCTCACACTTGCAGGAACGAATGCAGGCACGTGGCTAACTCCCACAATTGTTACACCAGAAGTTACCCTTCTAGGTTCAAACCCAGCAATTGTTGTTGTGATTGTTAACGTTCCCGCGGACGCTACTGCCGGGCAAAACGATGTGACAACCATCACGATGAAGGACGGCGGTGCTCCCGTGGGAGTGCCATTGTTGTTAACCACCAAGGCGAAAGCGCCACCAAGCAGCGGACGTCCGATCATTGCCGTTAGTAGCTATACCTCAAGCCCCAACCCGATCAAACCCTACCAGGAGTTCACACTCTCGGTGGTGTTCGAGAACCGCGGATCATCAACCGCCAACAACGTTATTGTCTCGTTTGAGGGGACCGATCTTTATCCACGTGGAACAGGCGGCGTGAGCACCACCAGCAGCCTGGACGGAGGCGGGAAAACCACCTTCACGCAAACCTTTTTAGCGGGGGGCAACCTCGCCTGGCAGGAAGCTGCCATCATCAAAGCTACCGCGTCATATTCAGATGGCAGCGGGCAGGCTTATACCGAAGCCTTTACCCTGACACTGGGAATAAACGCACCTGCATATGTGGCGGCAACAGCCACCCCCATGACGCAGGATAAACCGCAACTGGTGATCAGAGGATACGAATCCGATGTTGATCCAATTCAACCCGGATCGATTTTCAATCTGAAGATCGATGTGACCAACCTGGGTAAGTCTGATGCAAAAGCTGTAACGATGGTGCTGGGTGGGGGGGTGGCACCTGGAGATCAGAGCGGTACACCGCAACCCGGTGGGGTTTCGGGGTCTAGCGGAGATTTGACCAATTTTGCACCTTTGGGCAGTTCCAACCTGGTGTTCATTGGAGATATTAAGCAGGGCGAAACCATTTCAACGTCCCAAAAGCTGGTGGCCAATGTTTCCACCCAGCCGGGAGCGTATACATTAAAGGTTTCCTACCTGTACAACGACGCCAAAGGAAATCGAATCGTTGATGACCAGGTGATCACCCTGCTGGTGTACTCTCTGCCGCAGGTGGAGATCAGTTTCTACCGTGACGCCGGGGAACTGATGGTCGGCGTGCCGGGCATGCTGCCGTTCCAGGTGACTAACCTGTCGAGGAAAACCGCGGTGTTGGGCAATATGAAAGTCACAACTGAAAACGCCTCCTTGTTCAACGATGTTTTACTGGTGGGTGCGCTCGATCCGGGTGGATATTACACCCTGGATACCGAGGTGACTCCCATGCAGGAAGGACCGCTGGAACTGTTGATTACGATCAACTACACGGATGATTTCAACCAGCCGCGTTTCGTCACCCAAACCCTGACTGTGAACGTGATGCCGGCACCTGAAATGCCGGAGGGGTTGGAAGGCGAAGGTGGGGTAGTAGGTCCGGGAGAACCCGTAATCGAGCAGCCCCAGACTGTTTGGAGTGTCGTTTGGCGATTTGTTAAAGGACTCTTTGGGCTGGGGAGCGGCGTAAAGCAGGAGATTCCGCAAGGCGGAGAAGAAATTCCTGCTGAAGAGTTTTACCCCCCAGTGAAACCAGGAAAAGGATAGCCCTGAAAGGGTTCAATGCGTTTTCTTGATCTGATCCAATTAGTGCTCTATAACCTCGGACGGCGCAAGGGAAGGGTACTACTGACGGCTATTGGCGTGGTAATTGGAACCGCTGCCGTGGTGGTGCTGGTCTCCCTGGCGGTTGGATTGCAGAAGAATGCCACCCAACAGTTGTGGGGAATCAATGACCTGACGAGTATTGAGGTCTACCCCGGCTTCTCCATGGAATCAAGCGGGATGTCAGCACAAGCAATTAGGGTTGGCGGCGGAGGAGGAGGGGGTGGCGGCGGAGAAGATGGGATGACCTACCTTACCCCCAAGGCAATTGAAGAAATCGCTGCCCTCCCAGGCGTAAAATTGATCGTTAAGGAAGATTACCTGAATGCCAATATGGAAATGGCGTTCGGCAAGTTGCGCGGTTACGCCGGAATAATGGGGGTTGATGTTAACGACCTTGCGGAGATGGGATTAGCCGCCAGTGAGGGCACTACTGAATTGGTTAGAGGGACGGCTGTGATCGGCTCCTGGATCAATAAAAACTTTTACGACCCCAATGCCAGACCCACCGACCCTCCCGTGGAACCTCCGCAGCTATTGGGAGAAACCCTGCGCTTTATCATCATCAAGTACACCGAGGACGGACAGGAAGTACGCAAAACTTACAATATTAAGATCACCGGCATACTGGCAGAAACACGCGGACAGGCAGATGGCACTATTTACATGACCATGGATGAAGTGACCGTTTGGAACGAGTGGACGCGGGGAATGCGCATCAACCGCAACAAAGAAGGGTATGCCATGCTCATCGTCAAGGCGGAAAACCCGGAAGTTGTCATTGAACTGGCAGACCAGATCAACTCGCTTGGATTCATGGCAAATACACCACAGGCAGTTGTTGAAGGCATCAATTCGTTCTTTACCGTACTACAGATCGTTTTTGGCGGGGTGGGCGCCATAGCCCTGCTGGTGGCAGCCATTGGCATAGCCAATACCATGACCATGTCCATTCTCGAGCGTACGCGCGAGATCGGATTGATGAAAGCGGTTGGTGCCACCAACCAGGATGTATTGAGCATCTTCCTGGGGGAGGCAGCCGGTATCGGTTTCATCGGCGGGTTGGGCGGGGTGCTCCTGGGCTGGGGCTCGAGCGCAATCTTGAACCTGATCGGTCTTTCCTATTTTGCCAGCCAGGTTTCCGAGCAGGGCGGCATGCCGCCGACCCTTGTGACCACCACGCCTTTATGGCTGCCTGTATTTGGATTGGTTTTTGCCACACTGGTGGGGTTGATCTCCGGGTTGTACCCAGCCCTGCGCGCTGCCACCATGGTACCGG
>CAZSGL010000026.1:0-19528 GCA_964606265.1 uncultured Anaerolinea sp.
CCAAGACAAATGAGCCTCAGACAATTCATTCCCCCATTTTTTGTCTCGGGTCTTTTGATCTCATTGGTCTTTGCTTTGTTGACAACCTGGGGTCATTGGCTACAATTAATAACGGCTAGCAGCTACTTAATCACTAATATTATTGCCTCAATAGCTGTTGCATCAAAAAAAGGTTGGAATCACCTTTGGATACTACCAATTGCGTTTTTGATAATCCACCTTAGTTACGGGTTTGGATTTCTTGCCGGTCTGATTAAGTTCTGGAACCGTTGGTCTGATAAGGTTGGAAAAGTCCCGCAAATGTAATTGACCAGGTCACACAGAAATGCTTGATAACAAAGACACCCCATCTGGGGTGTCTCGCATTAACGATAGCTTGAAGAAACCAATCCGCTACACTCAATAATTTCCGTTTATCACCAGGTCTTGAATGTATGATGTCACCTGATCTGAAGGAACAAATATAAAACGCCCTGTGTTCGTACGAGCAGATTGATAAAGCTCTGGTGGAATATCACGAAAAACTAGGGAAAGATCGTCAATTTCCCCAGCAAGGCAGGTGAAAGTAATTACATCCTGTAAGGATAAATCAGTCAGCACCGACCTATCCCCAAGGAATTCGACCCCCACACCAGGGAGCTTAATAATATTTTCGGTCTGGATCATTTTCGAGTAGAGACCTTTAATGATCTCCGTCTGCCGTTTAATCCGAAACAGGTCATTGTCATTTTTCCTGTTTTGGGCATAATTCAACGCAGTCTTCCCATCCAGGTGCGTCACACCTGCAGTACCATATGCCCCGATGGGTTCTTCCAGCACAATATCCACTCCCCCAATCGCGTCGATCATGCGTTCAAAGTTTGAAAAATGGAAAACCACATAGCGATCAAAAGAAATCGCGTAGTTGTGATTTAGCGTATTAGCTTGCTGCACCACTCCCTGCCCCTGCCCCAGGAAATACTCACCATAACCATAGGCCGCATTAATCTTAAATTGGGTGATGTTATACTTGCTCAACCCCGGTATAGACACCCAAAAATCCCGCGGGATGGATAGGATCAGAATTTTTCTTTCGATAAAATCTACACGAACAATGCGGATGACATCCGCTTGCTCATTTTCATCGATCCCAAGCCCAAGCAGGATCATCGGTTGTTTCTGTCCACAAACCGGTTTCACATCCACAGGCAGCGCTGTCGGTGTATTTAAGACCATCGGAGTGACCTGCGGAACAGGCGTTACCAGCGCTACCTCGATCGTTGCATCAACAGGCACAGACGTAACCAGAGGAGTAAATGTCTCAATGGATTCTCCCCTAAAAGTAGGCAGCCGTTTACCAAAAAGTGAGCCAGTCCAAAGATAATACCCGCCCGCTGCAAGGACAGCCAATACGATCAGGAAGGTTATCCATTTCGCGGAGCGTTTCTTGTTCATCTTGATGAAGTTCTTCGTTCGTTGAGTTGTCTTGCTTTGGCGCAAATTCTGGGAAAACCTTCCGAGATCATCCCCATGATCTCATCACCGATTGCATCTCCCGTTTTATCATCCTTTTCAAACGGATCTGGGATATCAAATAACTGGTCTTCACACACCTCAGACAGCAGGAACACCTTCTCACCCGCATCAGGAAATTCAATCGAAAGCGCTTCCCGCTGGCTTTCAGTCATAACGATGACCAATGTCGCGGTGTTCAGTATCCCCCTGTTGACGTCTCTTGAGCGCACACCTTCGATATCCATCTCACGGGATGCGGCAAAGCGCAGCGCTTCGGGGATTGGCGGTAGTCCATTCTTTGCCCATGTTCCTGCACTGCTTACCTGCCATTCGGCTGTTGCAGGGTCCGTTATCAGCAATGAGCGCAGATGCACGGCAGCAATAACTGACCTGAACCGATTGGCACTACAGACAAACAGGATATTCACCATCTCACTTTTAATCACCGATCCCTCAAACTAACGCGGAATCAATAACCACTCCCCCTTCGTCAGAATATATCCTTCAGGTAAATGGTTGTATTGACGCAAATCATCAATATCTACGTTAAACCCTATTGCCACAGTCTCAATCAACAAGTTATCTTCAATAACCTCAAAGACGGTAAATGCGGGCAGAGATGTTATGTCAGTTGTGTTAACCGGAATTACGATCACTTGATAGGCAAATAACGTGTTTTCCATCCCATAATTGATCGCTTGAATAGCCTCTGCGGATGTGTTGTACGTGTTTGCCAGGAGGATAAATGCCTCTCCCTCCAATACTCTATGTAAGACAAGCTCCGGGTTCTCGCCAAAGGTTGTCTCAAGCAAATGGTGAGCGATCGCAGTCGGAAAAATCGGCGTGTCCGTACCGGTCGGTGCGAGAGTTTGTGTATTGGTCGAGGTTGGTGGGAGAACTGTATTCGTTTCCAGCGGCAGTGAATCCAAAGGAGGAATCATTGTGATCGAGGCTTCCTTTAGGAATGCTGTTACTCCGGATAGGTTAAAAACGCCAAACAATGCACTCACTGTTACACCGATCAGTATGACAATGATCGCGACTATCAGCCCTTGCCAAAATTTGAATTTCCCAGCTCTCGGGTATTTACCAACCATTTCATTCGGCAAAGGAATTATGCTCGCAGATTTATAAACGGAGCAATCCAAATAGTTTTTACTTAGACAGGTCTTTTTTTGGTGATAAAAACTTACAGGAACAACCGGCTTAGATTTGAAGCAGCAATTGAAATTCGACGGATAGGACAATGCCGTATCCCGATCATCACAAAAACCCAAAAAAGGGCAAAGCCCTTCAATTTTTGGATCGATGTTTGTCGGTTGCATGGACATACCTGTCGTTAAGTCCCTCATATGCATGGCGTTGATTCGCTCGGTGAAATTAGATGGAACAAAACGAACTAACCGTTTTTTATCTCGTCACCCTGGGATTCATTCTCTGCAAGATCATTTGCAGCTTTCCCATATCTTTTTCCATAATAATAGTTTCGGTTATAGTAATACTGGGAACGTTTTACTTTAATATTATTCAGAACAACCCCAAGCAGGTTTGCATTCACCCGGTTCAGTTGTTCAATGGCATGGCGGATTGCTCCCCGCTTTGTTTTGGTTGGATCCATTACCAGGATTACGCCATCCACACGGGGTGCAAGTACAAGTGCATCTGTGACCGCTAATAATGGAGGAGTGTCCAGGATCATGGTATCAAAATGGGTGCCAAGAAAACTGATAATGTCCATCATCTTGGATGAATTCAGCAGTTCCGATGGATTAGGGGGCAGGCTGCCTGAGGTAATTACGCTCAATCCTTTTGTATTTGTCTTTTTCACCACCCCGATTAATCGATCCGTAGTCCTGATAAAGTAGTCTGATAAACCTAAACGGTTGGTAAGGCCGAAAATCTTGTGAATCGTTGGGCGCCGCAGGTCGCAATCAATCACCACTACTTCTTTGTTATTATGCGCCATCACGGTTGATAGGTTTGCCACCACTGAGGTCTTCCCATCCGAGGGGGAAGCGCTGGTAATCAATATTGTTCGCATGGGTTTATCAACCCCGCTGAATTGCAAATTGGTACGCACTGAGCGGTACGCTTCGGATACCGGTGCTCGTGGTTGTGCTACTGTGATGATCGGGTTACCACCCGGCTTATAGCTGGTGATCAACCCCAGTACAGGTACTCCCCATTTACGGGTGATTTCTTCTGGATCTCGGATCTCATCTTGCAGGAAAGCAATCAGGAAGATGACACCAGCTGCCAGCATAAATCCAACGACCGCTGCGAGCATTCCGCTTTTCAATGGTTGCGGTTGGACCGGATCATAAACAGCGATTGCAGGATCTTTCTGAATAAGAGACGAAGTAGCTTGCGCTTCTGCAAGTTTCAACTGTTGATAAGTCTGGACGATATAAGACCTGGATTGTTGGTATTGAGAGATGATGTTTTCGTATTGTGACTTTGCCAGAACATCTGCCGGATCTACTGTCGGTTCAATTGATGGGTCCGATGATGAAACAGACTCCATTTTCGTGATCACTTCAGACAATTTTTGCTGGGTCAGGTCAATCTGGTGATCCAAATTACTTAGTTCAGTTTCCAAACTTGATTTGAGATCTTTATAGCGTGATGTTTGATCGGAAAGCACCTGTTCAGAAAATACAGCTACCAGCGTGTTGGCAATTAATGCGGCCTTTTCCGGGTTTTCATCAGTGACAGTAACTTTAATCAATGAGGTATTACTGATCGTCTGTACGCTAACCTGACCTACTCCTACAGCAAAGCCTAACCTAATGGATACAGCATCCATCACCGGTCGGGTTAACATGGTGCTTGTATAGGTTGTAGCTAATTGCTGACCCAAATACAGAGAAGTATAGGTATCAATGGAGATCCCTGATGCTGCATTTACTTGCACAAGTGTGGTCGCCTGATAGACGCGCTGCTGTTGGTTAGTGATGTAGTAAGCCACTCCTCCGGCTAGTATTGCTGCTAAAATTAATAGCCAAGTCCAGTGCCAAAGGATTTGCATATACTCCAGTACACTCTCCAGGCTGCTTCGTTCTTCAGTATCCATATCCAATGCCATGGACGTTCCCTTCATGCTTAACAAATTAAGTATAAATCAAAATGTTGTTATTGAATTTCCACTAGATACGCTAAGCGCCCTAGTGAAACAATCGTCAAAACGACTAACCAACACCAAATGGTTCCCGGGTGATGATCAAGTTTCCAGAACAGCATTTGTTCTCTGCTGTAAAAGAGATTTCCGAACCGCAAAGGACACCATTTTTACCTGTTTATCCGTAAGCAGCGGATAAAGCGGTAAGGTTACCTCACGCTGGGCGATATCTTCTGTAATCGGTAAACTTGATGTACCCAAAATGCCAAGTCGAAAAGAAGTGAACTGATGGATTGGTGGATAATGAATGCTGGTTTGTATTCCCTGGTCCTTCATACTCTCCATGAATTTCAGCCTGTCAATCCCCTTTGGGAGCAGGATGGGCATAATGTGATGCGCTGAATTTCCCTGGTGATCCTTGAACGGAATAATTATCTCAGGGGCGAGATCCCCCAATAATGCTCGATACTTCCCGGTAATCTCGCGGCGGCGGGCATTGTTCGTATCCAGTTTCTTCAACTGTTCCCTGCCAAGTGCTGAATGGATCTCGTCTATACGATAGTTATATCCCAGGTCAACAACATCATAACTCCAGGTGTGACCCTGGTGGCGGTCCCAGGTAAGAGAGGTCATGCCATGCGAACGCAGAAGCTTGAATTTCTCAGCTAACCCGTCATCGTCAGTAACGATCATGCCGCCTTCGCCAGTAGACAGGTTCTTATTTGAAAAGAAACTGAAGCAACCTGCTGCTCCAATTGTGCCCAGGTGTTGTCCACCGAGGGATGACCCTACGGCGTGCGCTGCATCTTCAATCACCTTTAAGTGATGTTTACCCGCCAAATCCAGTATCGCGGGCATATCACAAGCATATCCGCCATAATGCATTACCATGATGGCTTTGGTGCGCGGAGTGATCAGGTTTTTGATTGAATCCAATGAAATGGTCAGATCATTATCTCCATAGATGTCAGCAAATACTGGGGTAGCTCCAACGTAGCGCACAGCGTTGGCAGTTGCCACAAAGGTCAGCGATGGCACGATCACTTCATCCCCAGAGCCAATTCCGAGTGCGAGGCATGCCATATGCAAGGCTACGGTGGCATTAGACACAGCCAGAGCGTGCTTGGCACCCGTGTATTGCTTGAATTCCTCTTCAAATGCCTGGGTGATCGCGCCCATCGTCAACCAACCGCTATCCAGCACTGACTGAACTGCGTTCTTTTCTTCAGGTCCAAATTGTATATCGGATAGTGGTACAACCCAGTTCATCACCTAATCCTCCGGCAGGAATTGGTCGCGCATAATTTCAAAATCAGCACTGGCACGGTCATAATCATCCGGTCTGCCCAGGTCTTCCCAGTATCCCTTGTAAACATAGCCAGAAACTTTCTCTCCTGCTCCAATCAATTTCAATACCAGGTCTGGTAGATCCAGGTATTCTCCCTTGGGGATGTAATCCAGTACTCGTGGTTCAAAAACGTATATTCCCATGCTCACCAGGTAATCGAAACTCGGCTTTTCCTGGTACCCGGTAATACGTTTGTTTTTATCCAGTTCGATTACGCCCAGGTTAATATCCACCTTGCGCTTATGGCTGGCAATTGTCGCGATAGCCCCCTGTTTGTGATGATAGCTTATCAAGTCAGCAAAATCCAACGTGGTTAACACATCACCATTGGTTACCAAAAAGGTATCGTCCAGGCCTTCCACATTGGCAATAGGTCCTGATGTTCCAAGTGGTTTTTCCTCATATGAATAGGTGATATTCATTCCAAGGCGTGAGCCATCCTGGAAGAATAGCTTCATCAGATCCGCCAGGTGTCCGACAGTCAGAACAACATCACGAATTCCAGCTCTTTTCATCTGGCGTAACATGATCTCTAGGATCGGCTTGTCCCCGATCGGCATCAACGGTTTTGGTATGATGCGTGTGTACGGCGCTAATCTTCGTCCTTTTCCCCCTGCAAGAACAACAGCCTTCATCGATCTCCCCTTCTTCGCCTTAGAATTCATACTTACCTATCCGGTAATACTCCAGGTGTTCCTTGATCCATTGGATGGTCTTCTGAAGTCCCTGGTCCAGTGTAACTTCCGGTTTCCAACTCAATACATATTGCGCGCGCGTGTTATTGGATATCAGACGCAATACCTCAGATTTCTCAGGGCGCAAACGTTGATCATCTACTTCCACAGCGACATCTCTATTTACCAGTTTGATGACAAGTTCTGCCAATTCACCGATCTGGATTTCCTGCCCGGTACCCAGGTTAAAGGTTTCTCCCAATCCGCTTTCAGCACACGCTGCCTTCAGAAATGCCTCGACGGTATCGCTAACAAACGTGAAATCACGGGTGGCGGTAAGATTCCCAAGCCTGATGGAATCGCTTGCCAGCGCCTGGGTGATAATCGTCGGTATAACCGCCCTGGCTGATTGACGTGGTCCATAGGTGTTAAACGGTCGTACAGTGATCACTGGCAAATCATATGCGCTGTAGTAGCTCTCTACCAGTTTATCTGCACCGATCTTGCTGGCTGAATATGGCGATTGCCCCTGCAGTGGATGAGATTCATCAATCGGAACAATTTTCGCAGTACCATACACCTCGCTTGTGGAAGTGTGCACCAGTCTAATTACTCCGAAATCGCGGCAGGCCTGGAGCACGTTCAGTGTGCCAATGATGTTCGTGTTAGCCACTTCCACTGGATGATAGTAAGAATAAGGTATCGAGACCAACGCCCCCAAGTGGAAAACCACCTGTCGACCATGAACAGCTTTGCGAACAGCATCTTCATCCCGCAGGTCTCCCCCGATAATCTCAATCTGCTTAAGTGTCATAGCATCCAGTTCTTGCAGGAAACCAGCATCGCCGCGTGAGTTGTATCTTACAAAGGCACGTACATTTGCCCCCCGGGCGATCAACGCCTCAACCAAATGGCTGCCGATAAAGCCGCCCGCCCCGGTTACCAGAACATTGCTTGCGAAAAGTGGATTACTCATGTTCTGCTACTGCTTTTCTCACCTGTTTACTAAAATAACTACTGAGAACATCCAGCAGCTCTGGAATCACCAGTACCCTAACTGGAAGCTCGTGAACTTGTTTTAGCATCCGGTCACGGTCACTCGGACTAATCTTGTTAATGGCAAACAAAACCAGGCCAATACTCTTTTTCTTGACGATGTCTTGCAGATCGCGCATCGTCCCAAGAACAGGGATACCATTTACTCGTTGGTTAACCTTGCGCAAGTCATCGTCCACCAATCCCACTATTGAGAAAAGAGGCGATAATTTGCTTTTTTCAAGTAGCCATATCGCCAATTGTCCACAATCCCCAGCTCCGATAACAAGTACCCTTTCGCCCAGTTTACTGGATTGGGCGCGCCATCGAATCCAACGGGAGCCAAGGCCGGTGATTAACCTCTCGCGATAACGAACCACGACAAAACCAAAAAATGAAAAAATACCGAATTGCACCAGCATCGGAGCCGGTAGCTGGATTTTCGAATAAACCTCAGCAATTCCGACAAAAAACAACATTGCTACGACAGTAGAAAATGCCAGGTCTATTACATGGATTGGGCTGGCATAACGCCAGGTAATATTCTTCACACCAAAAAGAGTATTGGTAATCGCTAATCCCAGTGCAAGGGCAGCGGCAATCAGCGCCATGCGCTCAAATCCCACATCCAACGGGGCTGAAGCCCGCCACAACAGGACTACCGATGAAACTGATAAAAACGCAATCACTGTGTCCAGCAGGAACCAGGAAATCAATTTACGCAAGACCCATGAAAACGGCCCTTCAAATAATCGGTGTTCAGCAACCTTACTTGTGCGCCACATGGGAAGCAGTAAAGTCAAGGTCATAAAGATCACATCCAGATCACCTAAAAGCGAAAGGTACCTCACATACAACTGATCAAGGCGGAGCTTTTCAGGCAAAATAGTGCGCAGGTAATCGTCCATCACACTTTGGCTGCTTAGCAAATCCTCTTCATTTCGGTAAACCACAGAAGCAGGACTGGTGATTCCTGGACGTACTGAAAGCACCTCGTTGCGTACTTCCTCAGGCCAGCTCTCGGTGATTCCAGGGTATTCGGGTCGTGGACCAACAAAGCTCATGTCACCTTTGAGCACATTCCATAACTGTGGAAGTTCATTGATCTTCGTATCCCTCAACCACTCACCAAATGGGGTAATCCGTTTATCATTTTTTGCAGTAACAGGAGAGCCGTTGTAACTTTCGGCGGACTCATACATAGTGCGAAATTTAATTATTTGGAAGGTCTTGTTATTCAAACCTGCGCGAGGTCCATGAAAATATACCGGCCCTGGGGAGTCCTGTTTGATACGTATTGCTATATAGGCAAAGACCGGCCAGAAAAAAAACAATCCTAAGAGCGCCCCCAGGATGTCTAAAAATCGCTTAAGGAAGAAAGAAAACCATGGACGAGGCAACGACGTTGACACTTGTTTTGCGTCAGCAGAGATTTCATAATCAATAATATCGATTGTGGTATCCACAATAAAATCCCCTGTTGAGCACCTTAATTAAGGGTCCTGATCCTTTGTTCATGTAGGTTTCTGAATTGTTATAAGTATACCCTAGAGAACCTTATTTGAAAAAAACCCGAATGAACCTTACATAAGTGTCAGGCATCTGCCATTTGAATTCAGAAGTGCATTGTTAGTTAACTTCAATTATGAATAATGCCTTTGCACAATTGCCCAATAATAATGGGTTGTCATAAAAGACACACTATAATTAAAGGAATGACTCCCAAAGAATTAATACATTTTTGTTTCATGCTCGCCCGAGATGGCGAATTTGAACCAATCAAGCAGGTCGTCCCAACCATAAGACCAGACGTATTTGGTAATGTCCAACAATTCCTGACCCACCAGGGAATTGCCCCGATCCTATATGATCACATTATGAAATCCCAATATGACAAATTTCTCCCAAAGGAGTTCGTCGAAGAATTAAAACAAGCCTATCTCCACAATGCAGCCCGGAATCTGTATGCTAACAAGCAGCTCGAGGAAATTTTAAGCAGACTGGAACGACACTCCATACCGGTCATGTTGCTCAAAGGTGCTCACTTTTGTTTTTCTATTTACAAAAACGCAGCCTGCAGAACAATGTCCGATCTAGACTTGTTGTTTCAACAGAATGCCCTGGCAAAAGGAGTCGCTGAACTGGAGTCCCTCGGATATCAAATGAGCGGACCATCTTGGGAAGGCCCGCAGCACCACCTGCCGCCGATGATGAAGAACGGTTATCCTTTTCCAATCGAAGTCCATAACACGCTCGCCACCCTGGCAAACAATACCATCCTTACCCCTGAGTTCATCTGGGAGTCAGCACAACCCGATTCATTATTCGGTCATCAAATTTGGCTGCTCCCACCCACACTCTCCTTATTTTATGTCTGCCTGCATGCAGCCTACCAACATTTATTTGTCAATGCCGCACACGCACTATTTGATATTGATACGCTCGTCCGGCATCACGGGCAAGACATCACCTGGGATACCTTCTGGGATTATGCTGACCAAAACGATTGTATTCCGGGTGTTGCTTTCATCTTGAAACTCTCCAATGAACTACTCCTCTCCCCCCTGCCCGAAATGGTCATTGAAAAATTCTCCTCAGTTGAATTACCTGAAGGGATTGATGAAAATGTTTTTGAAGTGATGTTATCCGGAGAGCAGTTACCGGATAGTCCACCTGAAGGATTGTTCAATGCACTGAAATGGTGGTCAACTAAAATGAGCAAACTTTCTAATTTCGTAATTCATGCTCGTGACAAGAGAATTGACAATTCACCATCAAGAATGCAGGATGGAACATTTTTTCGCAGGTCCGTTTTCCTCATAAAGGACTACTTCTCTGCTGTATTACATCTGCGGCACATCAATCGCAATCAGCAAAAAATGCAGGCTAGTCTCAAATTACGCAGATGGCTGAGAATCCGTTGATTTTTTTGTGGAAAATAATTTACGGCAAACAACTAATAGATGGATCTGATGTCTACGCGAAGTTATTGGACGTCAGGCAGGTCTTCAAAGGCTGAGAAATTCTTCTCTACTTGTGAACCTTCACTAATCACAACTTCTCCATGCTTCACCCAGGCGTGTGCAATAATGGATCCCCCTTGCCTTCGGACGCCAATACGAATTTCAGTGGAGATCCCTCTTCGGCGCAGTAACCAGAAAACCAGTAATGCCTGCGGTAGACACTTGGCTCTAATAATGCCATATCTCGCTGCGACAGAAACCAGGTATGCGCAGCGCTTTGCTTCAGTGAGAGGTTCCCCAGATTGACCAGGAAGAGTGTCTCGCCTTCTGGGATAGGATGAAAGGAAAGTGTAGACTTTCTGATACCCAAACAAGTTCAATGCAATGTGAACCAGCAACACCAGCAGTGAATAGGCAAACAACTTTAGGCGATCTCCAACCGAGAGAGCAAGAAATTTCGCCCATTTAACCATTCAACACCCGTATTAATCCTGACTTTTCAAGGTCTTCTCCAAATTCAATCAGGTCGTGCCATAATTTTTCTGCCGTCACATCGAATTCCGCTAACAGAATTTTGTGCGCTTCATTTAGATCTGAGGTAATGATCATCAATTTGAACATTTTCAGGCTGTTTTCATCCAAACGATAATACTGGTTGTTAACCAGGTTCAACAATACCGCTTCACAGTCCAATTCCTGGAGCAGCGTATTCTCAGTTTTTACAATTTTTAAATTCGGAGTAATTTTCATAAATATATTCGGATTTCAATTAATTATCCTGCTTCAGGCTTGCTTCCAGGAGTTCTCTGACGACTGGAAGTATATCCCGCTGATGAGCATAAGACAAGCGATATCCCGTCACATGCCTGGCAGCTTGTGCACAAAAAGCCAGGTGTGCAGCTAAAAGCTCGGGTGTAAACAAACGCGACCCTGCGGTGTTGCCCAGGAGTATTCTCGTCGTCTCATCACTGGAAAGCGGCTTCAGCTTAGGGACTGTCGCTTCGTTATCAGGATCGAGCAAGTAGACACGTTCGACCTGAAGTGATTCCGGCAGGTATAAAGATGGCTGCATCATTACTGGGAGCTTGAGTTGCGGAAAATGCGTCCAACCGGTCAATCCTCCCTCTCCCAACGAAACAGGAAGGATGTCATCCGCAATTCGCTGCCAACCCGGTCTACCGACTTCATCGAGGTAAGCTGCCAGGGTCGATTTGCCATACCCTGATTCACCCAGATAGGCCATACCAATATTATGGAAGGAATCAGCGCTGGCGTGCAGGCACCACTTACCTCCCAGGGCTAAAGCCAGGGTTAACGCAGGACCAAGAACGACTTCCTGTTCAAGCTCCGCCAGATCTGAGTCTCCCACAACAGGGTAAATCGCGTTGCCACGAGGTGCAATATAGAAATCACGGAAACCTGACACCCGCAGAATCAACCCATCTCCGGCTGACCAAATTTCCACAATTCGTTCTGCACCAGCCACCCAACCGGAGGAGCGTCCCATTAATTCTCCGGTCGAAACAATGAATACCGGCGTAGAGATAACCGCTACACCGGTTTTTTTTTGAGCCTCAAGTCTGTGGATTTGGTTGGCTAACCTGATCTCAAGCCCACAGATTATATACAAAGCCAAAGTCATACTGCTAAAATTCTAACAAAACATGTATTGTGAAAAATCACTTTTTGGCAAACTAACGAATTATGGTGATGGTAGAGTTGGGAATGGATCACCCTGGGCAAAAGGAGCTCCGCTCTCATTCGGACCAATTGATCCGCCTAATGTAACCGAACGCAAATCACCGAGTTTATCCAAGTGGGGAGGAGTATATTCTCTTTTAAGATCTGCTCTTTTCTTGCCGTGATTAAGAAGCGCTTCAGAATTACTGACCAAATCCATTTGTTCCTCCCAAGTTCTGAATTCTACCAGATGATTTATACCAGAGTTCAAATAAAATACATAGACAGGGAAGCAAAGAACGAGCACCGCTGCTTTCTTTTGTGACTTCAATTTGCCACTCTTTGCATAATACACTTTCGCTAACATACTTGCGCCAAGTAACGTTTTGCGAAAATAACAGTGTCTCCATGTCTTGCTTCTTTTGTTGCAGCCCGTAATTATATAAGGAAAGCAAATTGGTTTTGCCCGGACGCACCCGTATGCTCTCAGGCAGGGCGCCAACCATGCTATCCCGTAAAATGCGCCTTGTCACTCCCTTAGAATAAAGTGTGTATGCTGGTAACCCAAAAACAAATTCGATCAATCTTCGGTCATGGTATGGAGACCGTAAATCAAGATTAAACCGGTTCGTATTATAAATTTCCCGGGAAGCACCTACAGCATCACGCATGTTAAGCAACGGGTGAGTTTTCTCAGAACCCTTCGTGTAGAATTGTTTTTTCACCAGGCTCGCCCCATAGGGGGTAAGCCAATTAGGAGGTTTTGACCTCCGCCGGATGTGACCAAACCCTGGCAGCCGAACAAAAATCTGTTTACTTGCTTGCCAGATTAACCTGGATTTAATCGATTTACTATAGCTTTGTTTTTTTAATAAATATGAAATTTCTTCACCTAACTGACCCATTTTCCCATCCCAAAATAGGTCAGCTAACCATTCTGACGACATTGAGTAGAGGTTGTCACCAAACATTCCTGTCAGCAATACCCGCAAGCCTTCCTCTTGGGCTCTCGCATAAGTTCGTTCAAGTATGAGCCTGTATGGATTTGCCGATGGAGCATTCGGGTCAATAGGACATTCTGGAAATGACGCAAATGGCCAAATATCATCACAAGGGACCTGGATCGAACGAGTATTGTATTGCTCAGTGACCGCATTGATGTAAGGTCGTTCATCACATTTATTAAAGGTATTGAAAACATAAGAAATTGTATTGAGCTGAACTGGGGCTAACAAGCCTGCGGCTAAACAGACAATTGACGCGGAATCTAGTCCGCCACTTAACATAACCCCGGGAGGAGTGCTCGACCGAAGTCTGTCGCTGATACTTGTCTTTAGTAACTCACGAAACTCCACCGCCAAATCGTCTGTCGTACGTTTGTGGGTTCGATTTTCAATACTGGGTTGCCAATATTTTTGAAATTGAATCGTTTTATCGTTTATTTTCATCCAATGGGCTGGTAATAGCTCATTGATTCCCTTAAACATTGTCCTTCCATCTTCAGGAACCCGTAGGGAGAAATGACATCCAAGAGTTACTTCATCGATTTCAACTTGCTGATTCAAACTTGCAGCTAAAGGCCAGGGTTCTGATGCTATCAATAACGTTGAACCAAGAAT
This sequence comes from uncultured Anaerolinea sp., assembly GCA_964606265.1. Lineage (GTDB taxonomy): Bacteria > Chloroflexota > Anaerolineae > Anaerolineales > Anaerolineaceae > UBA6107. The sequence continues at coordinate 13,932 of CAZSGL010000026.1, forward strand.
GGTATAAAACAATGTTCGGTCACCGATTGCATCGCGTGCACATACTAATTCCTTGTGATATTCATCCCAAATGGCAAACGCAAAATCACCTATCAGGTCTTTGAAACAATTGGTCCCCCAGCGGTCATAAGCCTTAAGGATCAGGATTGCGTCTGAGAGATGGCTTCCTTCCTCTGAATTAATGCTTAAGCGGTTAATGAAGTCTGAACGATTGTCCAGCCGGCCATCCAGAACAATAGTGTAAGGTAATTCTGATAACTTTAAAGGCTGACGTTCGTTAATCTCTTCCGGTGTGGTCCAGAAATGCCAGTGACCCATTGAAATTGAATCTGAGTACCATGTATCCTGACCATCCGGCCCGCGATGGTCGAGCCTGTGCATGACACGTTCTAAAACGCCGGGTTCAACCGGCGAATTAGAACGATCATAAATCACTGCGAAACCACTCACTCGTTTACCATCTATTCACTATGGTACGATCACCAGGGTTGGATCACCCATCAATGACCATCCCAACAGGACATCCAACATTTCCGGATGATCGGTCGCCAACTGACTCTTGGCATCCTGGATAGCTTGGCCAATGGTCATACCAGGTATTGCTAGTTTCGGGGTTAGAAGCTCTCCCAGTAACTGCTCAGATGTGATCTCTGATAGTGTTGTCGCACCAAGCACCGCTGCTGCCCCCTTATCACCCGCAAAGAGGAAGTTTTGAACCAGGAAGTTGTAATTTGGATACACGTAGTAATTGTTCCAGCAACCCCACTGCACCACTACAAATGGGCGGCCAACATTGGTTAATTTCGAAACATCTGCCTGGTTGAACAAACCGCTGAAAGTCCAATCTGCAGGACCAGAATGGCCAGTGTAATTTACTAGTGCTGTCCCCCGGTTCATGGCTGTAAATAGCTTCGTCCGCGCTGTTACAAGGTTAAGATCCTCCAATGAAAGGTTTTCAATTGACCAGCCGGCAGGCAAGCTTGTTGCCATAGAATCGCTGATTTGTTTGAAAGAGTAACCATGGTCAAATTTATCCGAAGCAAAGACAGCTGTCTGACCGTAATCCTTCCCTTCAAATTGGATCGTCTTTTGAATCATTAGTTGAAGTTCAGCAGTGGTGCGTACCGGGAAGCGGCCAATCGCAAGATCCGGGATACTATCCCCGTTGATGTCCGTATATAACGGATCGACTGGAGCATAGCTGATGACAGGTCCAGTGGATGCATATAAGGATGGGATAAAACTGATACTGTTCAGTTTAGTGTAGTTGCGATAGTCAAAAGTATCTCCACCGACGAGCAACACATATTTCGTGCCAAGATTTAATGCAGCATGCCTTATATATTGCTGGATTGCAGCAGGGTCAATAACACCATAAGTATATTCGGTGTAGAGGTCTGTCACATCAACAACACTGACCGTGTATTGTGATTGACGGGCATTTACAAAAGGTAATAGGTCAGGTAGAAAATCCGGATGGGATATGATCAGATATTCCGCTGGTTTATTAAGATCTACTTCAACCCGGGTCGCGTCATAAGTTGGAACAAGCAATGCTGAAATGGTACTCACCAAATATGTGGAGTTCTTTGAGTCTCCCGGGAATGCGGCGGTAAAGGTACCATCAGGTGCTGCTGACAACGATGGTGAAAGCCGGGTTTGCAGACCGTTCGAACCAATTCGGTATACAACGACATTCTTATTTGGAAGGTTTTTAACCTTAAAACCTGTCCCGGTAGAAGTGAAAGACAAACGTCCATCAACTGCAGAGAATAAACGTGGATAGGTAATGGAAAATTTATCCAACCGTTGCATCTCATTTTTTGTTCCCGTGTCACCTGGCAAAGCCAGCCGAAGGGTGTTAGTTCCTTCAACCAAAACTCCAGCAGGGAGAGTTAGATCGAGCGTTTGTTCTGCAAGTCCGTCGAAACGCTGATCTGCCAACTCGATTCCATTAACACTTGCCTGGAGATGGTGATCAGGGTTCTGGGGCCACTCAGTTCCACCCCATACAACCACCTTCAGATTGGTGGGAGTATTGGAATCTGATAAACCGTTAATCGTAAACGGTATATTCCAATACTTTGGCGAAGTGTAGACTATCAAAGAAGTCTCATACCATGGATCTTCACCGGGAGCGTTTTGAGAATACTGCTTCTGGTTATTAACTATTATGGTTTCAAGGTAGGATGCAGCATACTTGGTTTTGCTCGTGATCCGCTTTGTATCAACTGTAATCCGCGCAGGTTTTGAAGCGTTGGTCTGCAAAGTGTAGATATTCGTGTCAGTATAAAGTGTATCCAAAGCCTGACCGTAGAATTCAAAATAGCTGCCGGGACCAAATGATGTTTTTCCAAAGATGTAGATCGGTACCGCTTTTCCACTGCTGGTCAATCCAATTCTTGCAGTTTTGATACCCTTAAGATCATAACCGGCTGCTTTTAACATTTCATAAGTTACGCGGTAAATACCGGTTTTACTCACCTTGAAGTTGAGTGCCGATGTGAGTGCTTTCGTGGTATTCGTAACTGTAAGGCCGGGTGCCAGATTTCGCTGGCGTGTTGAGCCTTTGGCGTTTTTCTCCGCCTGGATGAGATTCCAGTCAATTACATCGTTTTGAGTTTTATCACCATAATCCTTACCTATTTGGAATGGACCATGCACTAATGCTTCACCAGTGACACTGATATCTTCAATGAAGAAAGTATTCCCGCCTACAGCGGTTGTGTAGGTGTAATCCTGTTGGCTGAGGGAGTCCACAACCTTCGATCTGATCAATTCAGGGTTAATCAAGGTACGTGCAGATTCATCACCAACGTACAGGTTGAATCCAATATTACCTGTCTCAGTGGCTGTGGACCAATTGAATGTTACGCTGTTCCCATTCCGCACAGCCCGGAAGTAAGAAAGGGTTACCGGGGTGTGGATCGGAGTGCCACCAAGCAAGGTGATTTCATAATCCTCCACTTCACCCACCGTCGGCTGACCCGAGAGATCAGTTGCTTGTCCATTAGGAGGAGGAGCGTTTCCAGGATACGCAGCGTAAATACGGAACCGACCGTAAAGTATACGTCCATCGTCCACATTTGTACCGGTCGGAATTGTAAATGAATATTCCGTTGTGCCTGTTCCTGATACGTTTTTATTTTTAACAACCCAGTCCTCCAAATCAAACCGGCTGTTTCCGTCCCAATCAAACCAACCATTCAAATAGCATGTTGCCCCAGCAGGACAACGATACCCAATCCTGGCCAAACCGATAAATTCTGTCCAAGTACCCCTAAAAGTCACTCCATCATCCGCACGTTGTCCGACAAAAGTTGGATTGTCAATTCCATCCAGCTCGATTGGCACTAGCGCGCCCATGTAAGTACCTGAAACGGAACTATCGGTAAGATGACGAGCACCATCATTATTAAACAGATTCATATTCGTATATGAGGATGGCAGGTGACCAAAGTTCGCAGGAAGCTTCGGCACAGTGACACTAGCTTCGTTTGATGCAAATCCTCCTGCATAAGCAGTCGCAATATTCTCCACAGCCACATCCTGTGGAGTGGTTGTATAAGCAGCCGAGCAAGTAATGCTTTCATTTAGATCAAACCAATCATCCAGGTCACCCACGGTGGTGAGGGATGGGCAGATGACTGTGGTTTTATCATCATCAATCGTCACGGGACCTGGCAGGATGGCGCCATTGTTGGTAACCAGGTAGCTGTAATGCAGGATCTGACCTGCTGCTGTATAGTATTTCTCCACCGACGTCTTGACCAAAGAAAGATCAGGAGTTGCATAAGTTGCAGTTGAGTTGTTAGAGAAAACAAGCTCCGAATTGTACGAACCTGTAGCCGAAGCTGTATTAACATGGTTGCCTGCGAGAGCCGTTACTGACCCAACAACACAAGAAGCAGTCGTCACTGAGTCAGGTAAAGAGGCCGTTACCAAACTGACTGGGGGACAGGTTGAAAGGTCTACGTCAGGGTCGGTCACCATTACATTGCTGAGGGGCACATCCCCGGTATTTTCAACTGTGAACCTGTAATACAATTCCGTCCCGGGTGTCACTACCAGGTACTTGTACCAAGGTCCTAATGTACTAGTGCTAACCTGTTTCAAAAGCGATAACTTAGGCATAGGTTCGCGGACGTACAAAATATCAGTAGCCGTATTACCCGCACCGCCGTTGGTGGAAGTGACTGCCTCGGTTGTATTGGAGTAGAAGGTTCCCCCAGAATCTTCTGCTCCAGTGATATCGACGGAGAACATGCAATTGCCATATGGTTCAAGGATTGCTCCGGTAAGTTCAATTGTTTCAGGAGCAGTTGTGGTCAAGGTTCCTCCGCATTGCGTACTGGAGGAGTCTTCTACCGTCAAGCCAGTCGGCAAAGTATCCGTGAATGCCACACCGGTTAATGTGACTGTGGGGTTCGGATTGGAGAGCATGAACGTCAATGAGGTCGTATCATTCGTCAGAATGGTTTCATCTGCAAAGGTCTTGATGATGCTGGGCGGACCAATGACTGTAATGTCATCCATGGCAAAACCGCTTGAAGTTTTGTTTTCACCGCTTTCAGATGCAGAGATTCTCTCACTCACATTTGTAAACACACCGACTGATTGCCCAACCACAGGTACTGTAATTGAACAGGATGCCCCGGCTGCCAGGGATACTCCACTCAAAGAAATGGAAGAAGTGGCTTCAGTCGCGGATAATGTTCCGCCGCAATTATTGGATTGCGCGCCAGGTGCAATACTCAAACCGGTGGGTAACACATCGGTAAAAGTAATACCTGTCAGAGGACCACTGGGCGGATTGGTACTCGTATTAGCGATAACAAAGGTTAAAAGCGTTACAGCATTCACCAGGATTGGATCAGCCCCAAAGGATTTGCTGATGCTTGGCGGTGGGGGATCACAATAATCGCCAGTGAAATGTATTGCGTCCACAACGGCAACTGCGTCATTTCCATTATTGGATGAGTTGTAAGGATACAATCTGAAAACTGTATTTCCTGCCTCAAAATAACCTGTACCTACTGAATGGGGGTGTGCAGTTAATGTGCCTGTCACACCAGTTAATGTGGTCAGTAGGGTCTCTCCTTGTGTCCCGGGGGGATCATAAGTGATATCGTAAATGGTGGGGCCATTTTTAAGTTCAGCCAGGGCAAAATTCCATCCAATATTTTCATAATATGTGGTATCCACCGTGAACTGGAAATACTTATTGGAGTACCGCGAGGTTTGACCAAGTTTTCCGGCCATTTCCCACACAGGGTTCCCGGTAAATGCCCCGGTGTCGATCGAAAAGGTTTCATCTCGGCCTCCAACACCTGTTGCTACTGCGCTAGCGACCTGGGGACCTGTCGCCGAAGGAATTCCACCCAATGCATCCGGGGGCGAGACTGCTCCAACGGGAACAGTCCAGTTAGCCAGGGTCGACCCGGTCGTGCATACCCTGACGTTCGTCCCAATTGTCAGGTCATCAGATGCGGTTGTACCCGTGTAAGAGGTCGTGTCAATGGTGAAATTAATCGGGTCTGTAGTGTTTGTCAGGGTAGTCGGTATTGTGGCTGTGATATTCACCTTAATGGAACAGG
>CAZSGL010000027.1:0-19394 GCA_964606265.1 uncultured Anaerolinea sp.
AAAATCCACAGTACGGTATTGTGACCTCGATCAATATTTGCGACAAGATTGTAGCGCAAGGCAACGATCCAAAGAAAATGACGATCAAAGAGATAATGGCCAGTCCTTTGATTACCGTTTCACCGGAAATGCTCATCACAGAATGCGCGGCCAAAATGAAGGAACACCGCATCCATCATCTGCCAGTGGCGGATGCGAAGGGAAATATCATCGGAATGATTGCCGCCATGGACCTTTTATTGGTGGCTGAAGCCATGGGGACGAATTTCAAGGAACGCAGCCTGCATTAAAATCACATTAGAGTTTTTCGAACGAGCCTTGACGCATCGGTTATAATATTTCACGATGCGTCGATTCTTACCTCTTTTATTAATAGGTGTCATCCTCACCGGTTACTTGTTTATCCCTTTTGGGAAAGTTCAGGGAGCCGGGTCTGTCAGTGGTGCCGACATGATCGCCATGATGAATTCCTGGCGTTCCAATTACTGGTCAAATGCGCTCATTGAAGACGCCAGTTTGAATAGCTGCGCACAATGGACCGCAGAAGAAATGGCCAAGTATCAATATAGGAACCACCTGGCTTACCTTGGTTATACAACTGTCTCCGCTAGATGTTCCCAGTTTGGATTTGGCGGTGGAAAAACCGTCTTCGTGACCGAGAATTGGGCTACGCATCCCAATATGACCATCGATATCCTGTCTGGCTATTGGGCCGATTCTGACCACATGATACCGGCCACTTGGGAGCAATACCGTTACGTGGGAGTAGGGATTGCCACTGGCTCTGATGGATTTACATACTATATCCTGCAAGCTGGTGCTATCAGCGGTGAAGCCATGCCCGCATCAAACGCCACATCCAGTGGGTCAACGAATTCTCAGACAGCCTTAACCCAGGGTCCGAACAATTTTGTCCAACCAGTGCTCACCGCTACCCCTAATGAAGATGGTTCCACCTATCATATCGTTGAATTTGGACAAGCGCTCTTCACCATTGCATCATGGTACGGCGTAACAGTCGAGGAGATAAAAACTCTCAACGCCCTCACCTCTAATAACATTTATGTTGGAGATAAACTGTTAATTCGTGTAAAACCCACTGTGACGATCACGCCCACACGCACTGCAACAGTTCCACAACCAACGCGCACACTTGCATCAACGCAAGTGCCGCCTACTCCAAGAGCCACTGTAACAATCACACCCACGCCCAAACCGAGCGTTGGCAGTTTTGTAAAAGAAATTGATCGCCAATACCTGGGGTTTGGCATCTTGTTGGTCAGTGCGGTTGGCTTTTTGATCGTCTTTTATTCCTCATTCCTCAAGCCGAAAATAAAGAAATAAGGCACCCGGTCAGGTGCTTTTTCTTTAGATCATAAAATCTTCACCGCGCCAAACCCCATCGGTCGGGGAATGCACAAGTGTTGGATCTGTAGGTTTCCCTGTTATGTGCAGTTTGGCTTCAACCAGTTCCAGCCTGTCCATAAGTGATTTAACCGAATCACCGAGGGTATCCGGCATGCGCCCGTGTTCCAGGTCCGGACCAGCAGATGTCGGCAGGCTGCGGTGCACAACCTGCCCCGGTACGCCTACCACCACAGAATCAGCAGGAACGGATTTGACAACCACGGCATTCGCACCAATGCGGCTGTTCCTGCCAATGATGATGGCACCCAGGACCTTTGCGCCAGCGCCGATGACCACGTCATCCTCGATTGTGGGGTGGCGTTTGCCTTTGCTCAAACTTGTTCCACCCAATGTGACGCCATGATAGATGGTGACGTTGTGACCGACCTCGGATGTTTCACCAATGACAACCCCCATCCCATGGTCGATAAAGAATCCGTCGCCAATAGTTGCACCTGGGTGGATCTCGATACCCGTGAAGAACCGTGTGGTATGCGAGCCCCAGCGGGCGATCAGTTTTAACCCGTGCTGCCACAACCAGTGTTCCACTCGGTGTGCCCAAACGGCGTGCAAGCCGGGGTAAGCGACCAGCAATTCCGCCGTGGAACGCGCCGCGGGATCGCGCTCAAATACTGAATGGATATCATCACGTATTGAACGGAAAAGTGAAAAAGGCATAATTCCCTCCATGGAATGCTCCTAATCCCCCAGGTTGGCAAACAAAGCTGTAGACAGGTAGCGCTCGCCGAATGATGGAATGATCACCACGATCAATTTTCCCGCATTCTCAGATCTGGATGCCACCTGAAGGGCAGCCCAAACTGCTGCGCCGCTGGATATACCGACCAGGAGACCTTCCTTTTTTGCCATCTCCCGGGCAGTGTTTAGGGCATCATCATTCGTTACCCGGATGATCTCATCGTAAATTGTAGTGTTCAGCACTTCCGGTACAAAGCCTGCGCCGATTCCCTGGATGACGTGAGGACCTTTGCTGCCGCCGGAAAGTATTGCTGACGCGTCAGGTTCTACTGCCACCATTCTGACCGAATCCTTTCGAGATTTGAGCACTTCACCAACACCGGTGATGGTCCCGCCTGTGCCGACACCGGAGACCACAATATCTACCTTGCCGTCAGTGTCGCGCCAGATTTCCTCTGCGGTGGTCCGCCGGTGAATTTCAGGGTTGGCAGGGTTATTGAATTGTTGCGGCATAAAGTAGCGGCTGTCAGCAGCAGCAATTTCTGTTGCTTTACGGATGGCGCCAGGCATGCCTTCAGCGCCGGGTGTGAGTATCAATTCAGCCCCGTAGCCTCGCAGGAGCATGCGTCGTTCCCGACTCATGGTGTCTGGCATCACTAGGGTGAGTTTATAACCGCGAGCAGCAGCCACAAAAGCCAGCGCGATGCCGGTATTACCGCTGGTCGGTTCAATGATTATGGTATCCGCTTTGATCAAACCAGCTTTTTCTGCCGCATCGATCATGGCTACCCCAATACGGTCTTTAACACTGTGAGAAGGATTGAAATATTCCAGTTTGGCCAAAACTATGGCTCGGCTTCCTTTAGTCAGCCTGTTGATCTTGACGAGAGGTGTGTTGCCAATAAGGTCAGTGATACTATTTGCTATTTTCATAACGGGTTTCCTTTAAATTAAAACCGGTCAACTTAAATCAAAAAGCGGCGCATGCGCTGCACAGGTAATGTGCGGGGACGTCTGCTGCCGCCTGATCAGTTGACCGTGATATTATTCAGGCGGAGTCAGTCCAATCCCCGCTGTTGACACAAGCAATTGTTGATCATACCAACTCCAAATATTATGACTAAACTTGTCTTATTATATCCAGGTTTGAGTAGTTGTCAATAGACCAATTGTGGCTATTATTTTGCCAATTTATTCTGTGCAACCTCGTCTAACCTTCTTCCGTATATTGGATATATCAAATTTAAAACCGTATTTTTGGAGGCACCCATGAATGTTTCAAAACGTTCTACTCTGGTTATCGGTATCCTGCTTGTTCTTGCAGGTGCCTATTTTATACTTGGGAATCTTATTCCCGCATTCAATAATTGGATCAATATTAGCTACTCATGGCCGTTGATCGTGATCGCAGTTGGGGTGGGTTTACTGGTGCTCGGACTTCTGATTAGCGCTCCAGACATGGCAATCCCGGCAGTCATTGTCGGTGGTATCGGCGGCATCCTTTATTACCAGAACCTGAGTGGCAACTGGGGCAGTTGGTCTTACTTGTGGACCTTGATCCCGGGATTTTCGGGAATCGGCATGCTCCTGGCTTATTTACTGGGTTCGAGGGGCGAGCATTCCATACGTTCCGCATTAGACACGATCGGTACAAGCCTTGTTATGTTCGTTATCTTTGGCGCTTTCTTTGGTGCATTCAAGATGCTTGGAGATTACTGGCCGCTCCTACTCGTGGCTGCTGGTGTTTTATTGGCTTTGCGAAGTCTGATCAAACGTTAATTTATATAAAAACTGAATCGAGGACAAAATGAACGATAACTCAAAAAGATTGTTGGTAGGCGGTTTGTTGGTTTTGGCAGGCGTGGTTTTCATCCTGCAACAGTTATTCGATTGGCCCATTGGTGGAGTCTTCATCTCAATGCTTTTTGCAGCAGGCGGGATCATCTTCCTGTTCGTTTTTCTACGTGATCACAACAAATGGTGGGCATTGATCCCCGGGATGACCTTGCTAGGATTAGGTGCATTAATCGCTTCGAGTGACCTCTTTCCCCGTTTTGCGAGCCAATTTGGTGGCGCTCTCTTTCTTGGATCGATCGCCCTGGCGTTCTTCCTGGTCTTGTACTTCAAACGGGATTTCTGGTGGGCTGTCATCCCTGCGGGTGTTTTATCCACACTGGCATTGATGACTACTCTGCGCAATGTAAACGGATTGTTCACTGGTGGGCTCTTCTTCCTGGGACTTGGAGCAACTTTTGCTGCAGTGGGATTACTGCCTTTTGGACGCAAGGAAAAATGGCCCTGGATTCCGGCAGCTATCTGCTTGGTGTTGGGCATGCTGATCTTTATAGGTTCAGGCGCTCTGGTAAATTCCATATTTGGCTGGATCTGGGCAGGCGCTTTTCTTCTGGGAGGAATTTACCTGGTCGTTCGATCACTCATGAAGAAAGAATAGGAGATATCCATGAAAACAAAACTTTACCGCAGTCAGACTGACCGCATGCTTGGTGGCGTATGCGGAGGGCTTTCCAATTATTTTGACATCGATCTGACAGTAGTCCGCCTTTTCTTCGTAGTGTTGACGCTCCTTGGTGGTTTTGGACCGTTGGTCTACTTCATCCTGTGGATTGTTATTCCTCCAGAAGGGCATGTCCATGTTGAAGGAAAGCCTGAAGTGTTGGATGGTGAAGAGATAAAGGAACGTGCAGAAATGGTACGTGATGATTTTGTGAGTGCAGTGCAGGAACCGAATAAAAATACAACGCGATTTGTAGGGATTGCGCTGATACTTGCAGGCGGCTTTTTCCTCGTCCGCCAAATTGATTTCTCTTGGCTTCGGTGGCTGGATAATGGTGTGCTCTGGGCTGGATTGATCCTGCTTGCGGGCGTGGCCTTGTTAATCCGTGCGATGAAAAAGGAGTAAAAATGAACGATTTCAAGAAACCAAGAAGTCTTTTCTTTCCGCTTCTTCTGATCGTTGTCGGTATCCTAATATTTTTGATCAACATAGGCAAGGTGGAAGGGTCCACCTGTGATAACCTGCTTACCTATTGGCCTGTCCTACTCATCTTGGGTGGTCTTGATGGATTGTACAAAAGAGATGGTTGGGTTGGCCCGTTGGTACTGCTGGGGTTCGGTACGATCCTCCTGCTTGGTAACCTTGGCTACCTCGGTGAAGATGGTTTTACGCTCCTCCTGCGCTTGTGGCCGGTCCTGCTGGTGGCAATCGGATTGGATATCGCTTTCGGCAGTCGGAAGTCAGTATGGAGCAGTCTCTTGCGCGTGGGACTTGGTCTGGCTTTAGTAGCAGGTATCCTCTGGTTGGCGGTGGCTTCTCCATTTGGTGTCGGAATGAAATCAGTCGACTTCGATCAGACTCTCGATGGAGCAACGGAATCATACCTGGCATTTGAAATCGCTGCCGGACGGCTCGATCTTGCAGGAGGTGCGAACACAAATCAACTGCTTTCAGGTTCTGCGGGTGTACCCCGGGAAAGTGATCTCAAAGTTGATTACAGCAAACCTGTGAATGGCAAGAGCAGCCTGGCTATAATGGGAAACTCCATCTCCTTTATACCAGTAAATGCAGGGAGCTACCCCTGGGATATTTTGGTGAACTCGGACATCCCGTTTAACCTGGACCTGGAAATGGCAGCCGGAATAGTTAACCTGGATCTGGAAGACACCCGGGTATCTGGTTTGACTACAGATTTGGCAGTAGGCTCTGCCATCATAACGCTCCCGGAAGGGGTTGATGTAACTGGAAGCATCGATTGTGCGGTTGGGCAACTAATCATTCGCATCCCCAGGTCCAGCCACGTCTTAATCAATCTCGATACTGCTCTTGTTCCAGTTCGAATCCCTGATGTCTATAAACGCTCTGAAGATTCCGTCCAATATTTGGCAGGTAGTGGTGGAAAAGTTGACCTCGACATAGGTCTTGCAGTTGGAAATCTGATAATTGAAGTTTACTAAATTCATTATGAGAAAAAGAGAGCGGAAGCTCTCTTTTTTGTTAACCGGATATTAATAGACGATGGTTACACTTTTTCTAAATGTGGGAACTTTTTAGGATAATTGTCGTCCTATTACCAGTAAACGAAAAAAAGGAGAAGAAATGAAAAAAGTAATCGCAATACTCACTGCAAGTTTAATTATGGTGGTTGCACTGGCGGCATGCGCTCAGACCCCAACAACGATCACCACAGCACCCTCGATAAGAACGATTTCGGCCAATGGAAACGGCAAGGTCTATATCGTTCCAGATGTAGCTTACATCTATGTGGGTGTTCGGGTTGAAGCAGATGAAGTTTCAGATGCTTTGAACCAGAATAACGTGCAAGCCCAGGCAATTTCCGAAGCCGCACAGGCATTGGGCGTCGAGGCTGTTGATATCCAGACTGCCAGCTTTAATGTTTACCCCATGTCAGACTATGACATGGAAGGAAAGGTCTCTCGGAAGTACTTTGTTGTAGAGAATACTGTCTACCTCACCGTGAGAGATCTCAGTAAACTGGGTGTCCTTTTAGACTCTGTGGTACGCTCTGGTGCCAATACTATCAACAGCATTAGCTTCGATATCGTGGACAAAGACAGCGCTATGGCAGAAGCCCGTGATTTGGCGATAGCAAAAGCACGCACTGAAGCAGAAGCCATTGCCAAGGCTGCAGGTGTAAAACTTGGTGAATTGCAATCGGTTGGTGTTTATACCAGCAACGGTGGTATGGCCATCTATGATGCAAAGGGCGGCGGAAGTGCTGCGGAAATGTCCCAGGTTCCTGTGGCAGCCGGTCAGATCGTGATCACTGCTGACGCTAACGTAACTTACGAAATCCAGAAATAATCACCTGCGAGCAAAAACGGCATCCATCAACGGATGCCGTTTTTCTTTTAATTAGACAATAATTAATAGGGAATCGCACTGATCTCGGAAAGCTTGTTCAAACGGTGGGTAGCGATAATTCGGCGGACCGTACCGGTCAGGCCACGCATCACCAGGCTGTCAGTTTGGGCGCCATTGCGGAAATACTTGACCCCGTTAAGAAAATCCCCGGAAGTGATACCAGTAGCGGCAAAGAAAACATCTTCAGAGGCGATCAGGTCATCAATTGTTAACGGTTTATTGAAATCAACGCCCAACCTTTTGGCTTCGTCAATCTCTTTTTGATTGCGCGGGAAGAGTTTTCCTATAATATTCCCTCCCATACAGCGCAAACCAGCCGCAGCCAGCACTCCTTCAGGCGTGCCGCCAATACCCAATAGCATGTCTATGTCTGAATCATCCATGGCTGTCATGAGCGCACCGGCTACGTCTCCGTCGTGGATGAGGCGGATACGTGCGCCTGTGCCCCGGATTTCTGCGATCAGCTTTTCGTGCCGTGGACGATCCAGCACAACCACTGTAAGGTCTTCAACTTTCTCACCCTTGGCTTTCGCCAGCTTGATCAGATTGTCAGAGACTGGGGCTTCGATATCAATGATGTCTCTCCCAATAGGGCCAACTGCAATCTTATACATATAGAGAAACGGACCGGGATTAAACATGGTACCCTCGGGAGACAATGCCACAGTTGCAATGGCGTTGCTGCGACCAAAGGCAAGCGGTCGGGTGCCGTCTATCGGATCTACGGCGATATCCACCGAAGGACCGTTGCCAGTCCCTAGTTTCTCCCCGTTAAAAAGCATGGGAGCCTCATCTTTTTCGCCTTCGCCTATGATGATCGTCCCGCTCATTTGGACTGTATTTAACATCAGCCGCATTCCGTCCACTGCAGCAGCATCAGCTTTATTCTTATCGCCGCGTCCCATGTACCGGCCGGCCGCCAACGCAGCGGACTCAGTCACGCGGACCAGGTCAAGTGCCAGGTTTCGAGTGGGTGTTGTATCAATCATCTGCAGGCTCCTCTGAATCTTAGACTAAGAACAGGATCACATAATATCCAATAATTGCTGCCCAAAGTGAAGAATCAATGCGATCAAGTATGCCGCCGTGCCCGGGGAGGATTTGGCTGGAATCCTTCAGGTTGAATTGCCGTTTGATCATGCTCTCACCAAAGTCACCGATTGGGGTGAGTAACGAGAGGATAATGCCGAGGATTAATCCGTGTATTGGTAGGATTGTTTCAACTGCGATATGCCAGAGCGCGGCCAGCCCCCAACCACCTAATCCGCCCAACAGGATACCGCCGATATAACCCTCCCAGCTTTTCTTGGGGCTGACCTTTGGCAGCATCTTGTGCTTGCCAAGCCAGCGTCCGAAAAGATAACCGCCAGTGTCTGCCAGTGAAACGATGGGGAATATGGTTAGAAGCCAATACATTCCATTTTCAAGGGCACTGATGGATATTGCGTAACTGCCCAACCAACCCAGGTATATCGCGCCGCAAATGGTAAGGGCAAAATCAAGGGCAGCTTGGGGGGCTCCTTTTTGCTGGCTCAGGATGTGCCAGAGCATCGCAATCAGCACCAGCGCTCCCAACCAGATATCAGAAAATTCGAATTGCCAAACAGTACGCATGAGTACAGCGGCCAAAGTGAAGCCAATTAGGATAACCAGGGAAGGTGAGAACCCGCCGTGATGGTAGATACGCCAATATTCCCAGGCAGCAATTCCTAGGACAGCCGATACAAAAATCGTAAACGGCCAGTTTCCAAGCATGGCAAAAATCACAGTAGTCGGGATCATGATGTCGATCACGATCAAACGTTTGAGCAACGACGGGTCTTTGCTCATCGCTGCTAATCTAGTTTTCCAAAACGGCGTTTACGTTGGCTGTAGTCTTCGATGGCCTTTTCAAGCTCCACTTTATTAAAGTCTGGCCAAAGAGTTGGAGTAAAATACCATTCCGAATAGGCGGACTGCCAAATGAGAAAATTACTTACACGCATCTCTCCTGAAGTCCTGATGATCAAATCGGGATCCGGGCAGCTCTGCGTGAACAAATAGCGGCTGACAACCTCCTCAGTCACCTCTTCAGCCGTCAAACCTGCCTTTATGATCTGTTGAATGGCATAGACGATTTCATCACGTCCACCATAATTCCAGGCAATATTTAGAACAAGGCGATCGTTGTCATGGGTAACCTCCAGCGATTGCAAAACTTTTTCCCGAACCTTTTTGGGCATGGCTTCCAGTCGGCCGACATGACAGATGCGTACTCCCTGGCTCTTAAGTTCATTTAACTCGCGGTCGATTACGGTTTCAAGGATGCCCAATAACCCGTGAACTTCGTCTTTTGGACGCCCCCAGTTTTCGGTCGAGAAAGCGTAAAGTGTAAGGTACTTCACACCAAGTTCAACGCTGGCGCGGATAATCTGGCGCAAGTTCTCGGTTCCAGCGCGATGCCCCTCCAAGCGGGGAAGTCCGCGTGCTGCTGCCCAGCGTCCATTTCCATCCATAATGATGGCAATGTGGGTTGGGATTCTAATATCCTGGTTTGTCATTGTATTTTGATCACACTTCCATGATCTCTTTTTCTTTTTTAACCCCGGTCGCATCGATTTCTGTGATGATATGATCGGTCAATTTTTGCAGTTCTTCAACTCCAACATCAAGATCATCTTCTGAGATCATTTTCTCTTTTTCAAAGTCGCGCAGATCTTTGATCAGGTCGCGCCGTATATTCCGTACTGCGATTCTGGAGTCTTCAAGCCTGCTGTGGACCAATTTCACCAAGTCCCGTCTTCTCTCTTCTGTGAGAGGGGGCAAGTTCAACCTGATCACCTTGCCATCATTGTTGGGAGTAATGCCTAGTTCAGATGCCAGGATGGCTTTTTCAATGGTTTTTATGGTTGACGGATCAAAGGGTTTGATCATTAATGAACGTGCTTCGGGAACTGATATGGAAGCAAGTTGCATGAGGGGTGTTGGCATGCCGTAATATTCAACCGGCATTTTTTCCACAAGGGCAGGAGTGGCCCTGCCAGTGCGGATACCTGAAAGGTCTTCCTCAAGGGCTGTAATAGCGCCTTTCATGCGGCTCTCAGCATCTTTTACCGTTTCCCTGATCAATTCATCGGTCATTTTGTCCTCCGCAGTATAAATTCTGATATCTCCTGATGGATAATAGGATACCTTAAAACCGGTAAAAAATCCAACAACAAGTAGGAGCAAAGCCAATTGAGGTATAAAGACCAAAAGAGGTTATTGACAAAAGGAAAATATGTTCTATACTAATATTAGCTCAATTGTTCTATTCTGGTTGGTCCATAACTTGCACTATAAGGAAATAGAAAACATTTGGAGACGAAAATGACCACTGGCATGCTCTGGTTTGACAATGATCCTCAAATCGATATGCGCACCAAACTTAATCGGGCGGTAGCTTATTATCAGAAAAAATACGGGCAAGCGCCTGATCTTTGTTACGTACACCCAAGCATGCTTCCGGAGAATCCCATCCGCGCTGCAGGTGTGGATGTACAAACAGATCAGATGATCCTGCCAAATCATTTTTGGATTGGCGTAAAACCGATGGTTTCTTGAGAATAGTAAACCAAATAGAAATAAACAACCCTGGTCTCTCAGGGTTGTTTATTATTAATTAGGTTCTTTGCCTTTTTAACCATCCAAAATGCAATTTGGCGCAAATGGCGAAAAGGTTTTTGTGAGAACTGCTTGGTATAGTGTTTTGCCGCTGTATCAAGGCTAATTCTCCGATGCTGTTCCTCAACCATATACCAGCGATGTTCAATGATCCACAGATATAGATCCGTCTCGGTTTGCTGTGGGAATTCTTTCAATATATCGTACTTGCGTATGATGCGAATTAACGGTCGATAAACGTCCTGCAACCAACCCGTAACTGCCTCTTCGTCACTGACCGGTCTTTGAAGTTTTTCACCCATGAACCATCTGTGAACACTGATGTGGTTCATTAGTCGATCATACTGACCTGGAATGGAGAATTTAAAGCTTTCCTTGGGGGAGAGTTCATCCAGATGGGTTTGACCTATAAACCCAATGTATTCCTGTTGGAGGACCAATTGTTCAAGATTGGTATTTTTATCCATGGTACCTGGGATATTGATCTTCACCACAAAAGCATCCATGTACGCCTGACCGCGCTCACGCGCCACTGAAACCCTGTGGTTTCCGTCTTTAACAAAATAGACTTCTCCCACCTGGTAGACTTCGATCGGGGGAAGGATCACATCGCTATAGTATGCCTGGTCAATCCTTTCCCAGCGTTCGCGGGTATGCGTTTGCCTGGGGAGGAAGGCTCTATCAAACTCGAGGTAACGGCTAACCGAACCAATAACCTTATCCGTCTCTATTTGTTTTAATCCATAATAAGATTGCCCTATTAATGGAACGCGTTTCATCACTTCATCAAATGGCAGCAGGTCGTTATCGACCTTCCCGAGCCAGCTTAGAACCGAACGCCAGAAGCTTTTTCGGTGTGCACGGGAAAAATCCTGCCTGGAATAGTTGTGTAACAGATCATTTGGATTGGATTGATGGTCAGAAGGAAGCATATTTACTCGCTTGAAAAGGGGATTAATCCCACGACCGTTTTGAAGGCATTGGAATAGTGATCTCACGGTACCCGTAAACATTTAGCACATTAGTTGACCCAACCATTGTGCTGGTGATGGTATCTTGCCGGTATACGTGGATATGACCGTGGAGGAGATAGGCTGGTTTAAAACAATTGATTAGCCAGTTGAAGGCTTTAACACCCAGATGCGCCGGATCGTCCATGGCATGGATCTTCCATGGTGGGGCATGTGACACAAAGATATCCAGGTAACGACCTACCCTGGCCTTATTGATCAGCATCCGTGGAACAAGCCTGAAAACCTTCTGCCAGTATTGATTCTGCGTGTATTGATAAGGTCCCATGTTATAGGTTACACAACCCTCAAGACCTGCCAGGAGTAAGCCACTATCGTCTTCCAACACTCGATCGTTCAGATCGATGGCGCCCCATGGAGATGTGCGCGTGGTCGTGCTGCCAAACTCAACTTTGCTTGCATGATTCCCCCGTACATAGTAGAGGGGTATGTTCAACATGGAGACAATGTATTCAAGGTAATAGTAAGGGAGGTCACCACACGAAAAGACAATATCTACGTCTGGGAATCGTTCGACCAGCATGCGGCTGTAAATAAAGGCGATCTCGGTATCACTGATCCCCAGCAGTTTCATTGGCTGCCTTAGGTTTCAATCAACGCGGTGATAACAGCAGCTGCGGTGATCGAAGTGTGAGTGATGGAAACAGTCCAGGACACCCAACCAGTTTCTCGTGCAAGCTTCTCTGCCTCGCCGTACAGATGGAGCACCGGTTTTCCCTTGGGGTCATTAAGGATTTCGAGGTCATGCCAGTTTATATCCCCAATACCACAGCCAAGCGCTTTTGCTGCCGCCTCCTTGGCGGCAAATCTTCCGGCAAATCGCTCATCCTTATTATCGGCTGCGGCAATTTCTTTTGCGGTAAAAACACGCCGGCAAAAACGCTCCTTAATTTTGGGGTCGATCCTGCTGAAACGCTCAATCTCAACCAGGTCGATCCCGTTAGCCACGTTTTGCATCTTGTTTCTTCCTTTTTGGTTTTGAACCGGCTGACACAATAATCAGATTCTTAGGATTAATGTAGCTTTGCGCGGTTTCGAGTATTTTTTCTGGAGTAATTGAATTCACCAGCGCTGGATACCGCTGTAAATAATCCAGTCCCAGATTGAAACGCTCGAGATTTAAAATGGAATTTGCCACTCCGGAATTAGATTCCAAGGATAGGGGAAGCCTTCCGATGTAATTGGATTTGCTGTCTTCAAGCTCTTCCGTTGTCACCGGTTCACTGCAGAACCTTTCCAGTTCTCCGATGATCAAATCGATGGCTTTGTCGACGTTCACCGGATTGACGCCCGCAGAGACTTCCCATGATCCAGCCTCGATCCAGGAATTCACGCTGGTGGAAGCATAATAGGCCAGGCCGGCTTTTTCGCGCACAGAATCACCAATACGCCCCATCATTCCGAATTGACCCAGGATGTTATTCCCGATTGATGCCGCCAGGTAATCGGGGGCGTGCCGCTTTGGACCAAGCGTACCCATTACCAGGTCGCTCTGGCTTTTTCCCGGGATTGAAACATGCTGGCGGGTGGTTTTTTTAAGTGGAGTAACGGATGGAAGAGTGACTTTCTCTTTCTCCACGGGACTTTGCCACTTACTCAGTTTATCCTCGAAAAGATCAAAGGCTGCATCTGCTTCAACCGCTCCCACAATGACTATTGCCATATTTTCAGGGCGAAAATGCATTTGCTGAAAACCCACCATATCCTTTCTGGTGATCGCCCGGATAGTTTCCAGGTAGCCATCCTCTGGAAGTCCGTACGGGTGACCGGGGAAAAGTAGCTGGTCAAATGTCAGGGAAGCCATTTCTGCTGTATCCTGGGCGCGAATGGAAAGACTGGTTAGGAGTTGTGCGCGTAGGCGTTCAATATAGTCTTTGGGGAAAGTCGGTTCAAGGATGCACTCGGCAAGTATACTTGCCACCAGTGGCAGATCTTCAGAAAGGCACCTTCCGCCAAGGTTGATGTTATGGACGCTGGCACCAAATCCAAGGCTGGCACCGGCTGATTCAAGGTCATTAAAGAGTTGTTGAAAATTCCTGTGTTGAGTTCCGCGCATCAGTGCAAGCGACGTAAAATGTGCCAGACCCAATTTATCCAAAGGATCCAAGAGACTGCCCGCTCCCAGGTAACCTGAAATGACTACTGACGCGCTGTTAAAGTTACTTCGGGCAAGAAGAGTGATCCCATTGGAGAGTACCTTGCGCTTGATGTCTCGCGGTCCGGGAATGGACGACACATTAATCGATCGGTTCATCAAGGTCATGCCAGTCCTCCTTCCGGAATGTAAATACCCGTTACCCGGTGGTTACTTTCCAATAACTCACGTGCCTTTTCCATGAGGAGCGTGGGGTTTACTGCGCTCAATCGGTCAACGTACTCCAAGAACCAGTTATATTGGTCGAACATTTCAGAATAGCCCAGCCAGAAAGCCTGGTTGGTGATGTTCTCACTTCCGTAGGCAAAAAGCGCGCGAGCCTGTTTGACTGCCCTATCGATTTCGGCCTGCGCAATGGGAGTATCAAAGAGGCGGAATATCTCGGTGTCCACGGCTTTCAAAGCTGTTTCCACATCCCGGTCGGGGCGGACTGTTATCGTGATATTGTAGAGGTATGGATCAAAAGTTGCCTGGAGTGAGCCCACAACACTTACGGCTATTTCCTTTTCGACCAATGCTTTATAAAGCCTGCTGGTTTTATTTGAGATACCGCCGCCACCGAACATGTTTAGGCTGGTCGGGCCAGTCAAAAGGCTGTCCAACACGGTGAGTGCAAAGAAATCAGGACTTGTGGCGGCCGGAGCGCGCCAGGAGAGTTCGATGAAAGTGGTTTCGCCCGGTCCTTTGACTTCAATATGTTTGTGCGTTTGTAACACCGGATCAGGAGCGATTTGGAGGATTGCAGTTTTGTGCCCGGGAAGTTGACTGTAACGTTTTTTGATGGATTCGAGCATTTTTTCTGCAGTAAAATCACCTGCCATCGCAAGAATTGCATTGCCGGGGTTGTAGTATTTTTGATAATGAACGTAGAGGTCATCTCGCTGTATGGCGTGAAGGTCTTCCATGTTACCGATTACCTCATTGCGATAAGGATGCGTCGCAAAGGCTGCCGTTTGAATGGCTTCATCAAGGCGGAAGAGGGGTTCGTTTTCATGCCCTTCGCGTTCCGAGATGATCACGGTCCTTTCAGATTCCACTTCCTCCTGCTCATAAACGCTATTGATCATGCGGTCTGCTTCAAGATCCAGGGCAAGATCCACTTTAACAGCCGGAACAGTTTCAAAAAATGTTGTCCAATCCAGGTGGGTAAAGGCATTCCACATTCCACCATCACGTGAAATGGCGCGATCCAGCACACCGGCAGGAAACTTGGGTGTTCCCTTGAATTGCATATGTTCAACCCAATGAGAGATGCCGGAAATTCCTTTGGACTCGTAGCGTGAACCAACGCGATACCACACCCAGTGGCTGATGATGGGTGATGTATGGATTTCTTTGAGGAGGATCTTTAATCCATTCTCAAGTGTGGTTGTTAAGATGTTGTCAGTCATAAACCCTCGAAAAATGTTATTTAAGGTACCAGGTTAACTATAGCATAAGCTCACACAGGGCTGATTGATGGTCTATAATTACCGCGGGAGTTGTCATCCTGGCAGTTGGGGCATATTTATAACACAACGAGGCGGTTGATGGGAATTAATGGAAATTTACAGGTAGCTGTGATTGGAGCCGGACCAGCAGGATTATTTGCTGCCGAAGCGTTGGCAGGTAAGGGTTTTGGGGTGGCGTTATTCAATCGTGATATCAAGCCAGGTGGATTGGCAGAATATGGTATTTTTCCTGACAAATTAAAATTGAAAAACGGGTTAAGGAATCAATTTAGAACCATCCTCCAATCAGAGAATATCGTTTATTTGGGGAATATTCACGTGAGTGTGGATACTTGTTTGGCAGTTCATACCCTCTTTGAATGGGGGTTCAATGCAATACTTATCACATGTGGTGCGCAGGGAACCAAATCGTTGAATCTTCCGGGTGAAAAATTGGAAGGCGTCATCCATGCCAAGGACCTGGTCTACTATTACAATCAGCTTCCACCATTTGCTTCACGGAATTACAAGTTTGGCAAACGGGTCGCGATTGTGGGAGGTGGCAATGTCATGGCAGATGTTTCTCACTTCTTGATCAAATACACTGCAGTTGAAGAAATCACTGCCATCATCCGCAGAGGACCGGCGGAAGTTAAATTTGACAAGAAAGAGATGGTGCCGATCATTGCTCATCTCGATCAGGTCGAATTTGATAAAGAAATAGCCCGCGTGTCTGATGAAATGACAAAGATAGGACAGGAGCCACAAACCGCAGTTGAGTCCATTTTGGCAGCGGTCCCCATCGCTTGCCCAAAGGATCGAGAAGCACGTATTCTTTTTCGCTTTTTATCTTCGCCAAAACAGATTCTAGCAGACGAGACTCAACAAAAAGTGATCGGTATTGAATTGGAGGAAAATCAACTGTTACTGTCGGATGATGAAGTAAAGGCAAAGGGAACTGGGAAGACTGCAAACATTCAGTTTGACAATGTGATCTTTGCGATCGGAGACCGTGTTTTGGATGAACTGGGACTACCGATGAATAAGAACGAGTTCAGCAAAGCCAGGAATCCGCATTATCCAATTAATGGGCAGACATTTGAAATCGAGGATCCTTCCAGCGGGCAGAACATACCAGGAATTTTTATTGCAGGTTGGCTGCGAAACCCAAGTACTGGCCTGGTGGGTACAGCCCGCAAAGACGGAGTCTATGCGGCTGAGGCAGTCGGACAGTACCTGGCTCAAATAAAAGAGCTTACCGGGATTGACAGTGACCTATTGTTACAGAATTTAAGAAACCAGGGATGTGTAGTGGTGACTAAGGATTTACTCCCAGTGTTGCAGGAAGAAGAAAAAATCCAGGCAGAGAAAGCAGGCCTGGAGGATTATAAATTTTCGACTAATCAGGAAATGTTGAAGATTTTAAGATTAGCCTGAGATTGGTCAATCCTGTTTCTTGTAAGGATACATCATTACGAAACCAATGGCGATCAATGCTAAACCGATTTCCATCCCACGCGCTTGCCAAACTCCAAATATTGGCGTCCCCGGTAGAGGGTGAGAACCAATTCCAAAGACATCTGCCATGCCAGAAAATAATGCCACCACATAACCAGTACTCACCAGTCGCAGACCAATATCTGCTGAAATAGTTGGGGGTTGGTTTCTCCAAAGTGCGCGGATAGCGGCGTAGCCACTGATACAGATGACTCCAAGCCCGATTAGCATGACAGCGATCTGGATGAAACCGACTACCGGACTGCGATCCAGGCCGAACCAACCGGGTTTAGCACCGATGAAGAAGAATAATAAGCCTAGGAACACACCCATGAGCGCGATTCGCAGGCGTACTCGGGGTAACGGTGTTATCGGAATGGTGATATCGGATGGATTGATCACTAGATTGCTGTTAATGGATTCTTCTGTCATTTCGGAAGCATCTTCTCCAGGTGGTTTTTCCAGTTGAGATGAAAGATTTTCGCGACATCCTCTGTGGAATATCCCCGTGCCAGAAGCGCGGGTTCCAATTTTTGCAGGTCCTTGATCGTATCTATCTCCATCGGGATGTTGGGGTATCCAAAACCGCCATCCAGGTCTGAGCCGATTCCCACGTGAGTGGAATCTCCTGCCATCTGGCAGAAATAATCGATTTGATCAATGATATGGCTTATTGTAACAGTATCGCTGGGAGAATTAAGCTCCCATTCGGTGGATAAAAACTTATTGTAAGGTACCACTCCCGCACATCCCCCACGTTCAAACAACTTGCGGATCACCTGGTCAGTTAAGTGACGTTCTCCGCTGCGTCCCTTCAGCAATGTGCGCGCGTTCGAGTGGCTGGCGATTACGCAACCTTCAAAATGATCCATGGCAGTCAAGGCGGCAGATTCACTCATATGGCTGATATCCATTCCCAATCCGAGAGATGCCATTGTATCCAGGAGTAAAAAACCTTCTCTGTCAAAGGGACGCACTTCCTTCGACCCTCCGCAATAACGTAAACCAGCCCAAACTGGTCCAACCTGCCTCACTCCCAGTTCAAAAAACTCTTCCAACTCATTGATCGAGCGCAAGCCTTCAGCGCCTTCCATGTGCAGCATCAATCCCACCGGGCGCGCGTTACCTTCAATCGGTTCCTTCCATGATGCTAATACGCGCTGCAGATCAGCCTGTCCCAGGATAAGCGTGAATTTATCTGGATTTTCTTCCACCAGCCGGTGATAATAATCGAACTGTTGATGCGCCAATCTGGATGCCTGGTCTGCATTCTGATAACTCAATACATCCCAAGCCCCGCTGCAGTAGACTTTTGGAGGATTCCACAATGTGGCAAAAATTACAGCAATCTGACCAGCCTGGTAATCAGGCCAACCTACTGTCGCCTCACCTTCATTCCAATATGGAATTTGGGTGTCTATTTCCTGATTCCGGATTTCCTTCGCGGATAATCGAATATCCCGCTTAAATGTAAGCGCGTTAAAAGCAATATCCTGGTGGGCATCAATAATATAAGTCATCTTCACTGCATAAAAAAAAGAGCGCGCCGTTTCCGGAGCGCTCTCGCTTATCTACTTGTTTACTCCTTGGAGTCAGCTTCTGGCTCAGTGAATTCTGTCACCACATCCTTTGGCTTCCTGGTTTTTTTGACCGCAGCTTCAGGTTCAGCAGTCTCCACAACTTCAGCATCCGGTGCAGCAGGTTCAACAACCTCAACCTTTTGTTTTTTGGTTTTTTTGGTGTCAGTTTTTGATTCGGAGGTTTCAGGTGATTCTGCAACTGCCTCGGTGGAATCTTTCTCATCTACCACAAGGATTCCCTCCAGGCTTTGCCAATCCATGTCTGCATATGCCATAGAATCGACGCGGCGCAGGCTGAGTCCAATGCGGTGATTGGTGGTATCGATCTTGAGCACACGCAGCGTGTAGGTATCACCTTCTTTGAGTACTTCTCGCGGGTGTTCAATGCGTTTCTCGCTGATCTCAGAGATGTGGATCAATCCTTCGATGTCATCAGTGAGCCGGGCAAACGCGCCAAACTTGGTTAGGCGGGTGATGGTGCCTTCCACCAATTGACCTTCCTGGAAAATGGTTACTTTTTGATCCCAGGGATCGGACTGCAATTGACGGATGGACAAACCGATGCGGCGTTTTTCGCGATCGATGGTGATGACTTTTACTTTCACTTCCTGACCGACTTTGAGAACTTCACTGGGGTGTTGAATGCGCTCCCAGGAAATCTCGGAAAGGTGAACAAGACCATCAGCGCCGTTTACATTGACAAAGACGCCGAAATCAGCCAGGCTGGTAACACGGCCAGTGTAAACCTGGCCTTCCTTCAATTCTTCAATAACGCGATCTTTAACGGAATCGCGTGATTCACTGGATGCCTGCCGTTCGGAGAGGATAAGGCGGCGTCGTTCGCGATCAACCTCTATAACGACCACGTCTATTTCCTGGCCGATCATTTTACTCCAACGTTGCTCGGGAGTATCCCCGGTCATTGTGGAACGCCGGCTGAAACTGATCTGGGAGGAAGGCACGAATCCGCGCAAACCACCAACTGGAACGATCAGACCACCCTTGTTGAATCCGATGATCGAACTGTGGAAAGATTCCTTCTTTGCCACCATG
>CAZSGL010000028.1:0-19153 GCA_964606265.1 uncultured Anaerolinea sp.
CTCGTGAAATTGAAGCCCTCCTGCAGGGTCCTGCAATGGATCTGCCCAAGTGGCCAGGTGCCCAGGTGAAACTCAAAGACGGCCGCCTCCTCTACATCCGCGAAGCACGCCTTGATGAAGCCCCCAAGATGATGGAATATGTGAAACGTCTGATGGACGTGGATCATGACTTTTATGATATCGTTGGTGCCCGTGTGTACTCCGAGATCCTTGGTTGGTACCGCCACCGTCTAAAAGATCCTTATACCCTCGTCGGTTTAATCGACGGTATGTGGGTGGGGTTTGCCAACGGTCGCGTTATGAATGAAGACATCAACATCAGCCTGCACACTATGGCCCTTGCCCGTGGTGGGCGCATTGGCGCGGTAATGTATTACGCCAAAGCTTACTACGCATTCGAAAAGATCAAGAACACCGACAGGTGGGCGACCTACGAGTCTTACAACGGCCGGATGCGCTGGGGTCTCGGCATGGCACAGCCTTCCTATCCCTGGCCCGATGTTCAACACGAATTAGGTGGCGCTCGCGTGTATTATGTCACCAAGAAATACTGGGATCAGATGATCAAGAACTATGTGCGCGAAATGGCTGGTGCAGACCTGGACTTTAATGTCTCCGATGCAGTTCGCAAAGCCAATGAAACAATGATCGTTCCTGAAGAGATTCTTGTCTAATTAAATCCAAACGTCAGAAAAAAGAGAGCCGAAAACGGCTCTCTTTTTTATTCACAACCAATTGCTGCTGAGATACCCAGTAATGTATCTACGCCCGAAGAATGCCCGAACTGTACCAATACTCCCGCCAACTCAGGGTCAAATTGTCTCTCTTCACTGAACAGGATGTCGATAACGTTGAGGAAGGGTTCTTCAGCCCAACCGCGCCTGGCAGCCATGATCCTGTTGGCAGATATGGTTGTGGTTTTTTGGAATGCCAGATCCTGCAAGTCACTCCCCAGGTCTTGTAAGAAAGCTGATCGAGTATTTCCTGCAATCAAAAACCGTTCTGAATATAGAAAAAATCCCGCCAGCCAATCATCACCAGAAGGTGTAAGCCCGCCACCCAGTCCGAGGAGTGCGCCGGCTGAATCCAGGCATTGGAGTATTTCTTTTTTTCGGTAACCTTCAGAAAATTTTTGAGTGCATTCCCAAATAGGCTGCTTAACAAAATCAGGAATTGCCTCGTCCCGCTCATTTTGAGTGTGCAGAAAGATCCACCCTTTTTGGGGATCGATCCTAACAATGTCATCAAGCAATTGTGCTGCCCGTTTTTTACGGGTCGTTTGGATGGTGTCAATCGCAACCGGTGGACCTGGTATCCATGTTTCCACGTTGTCTAGCAAAATCCTTGCGCCTGAATCCTTAAAGAACATTGACACAAATGTCACCTCAAAGTGTTCGCCTTGTCTTAAGGACTCCAATAACCTATTAAATCCCGGTACATAAATATTAAAAGGACTTTTATATGGCGCATTAGTGATGAACAAAATATAAGTTCCTACCTGCAGGAAAACTCCCTTGGAAGACAACCCCAAAACGCTGCCTTTTTGTGCGGCGGCAAAGGCTTCTGTGACCATGCAGCCCATGAAAGTCGCATAAAACGTACTCTGAGTCATCCAAACCCTTTCAGCGGTGAAAAACCGCCATATTCCCCAACACTCCCCATGAATTAAGAAATACTTCGTAGGGAGCATCCGAGAATTTACCGTTAGACACATATCGCACTGAATCTTCGTCATATCCTGTCAGGATAACTACATGCTCATAAGCCGCTACTATTGTCTTATTCCCGAGAGAGTCAGTATATTCTGTCGGTACACCGCCAACCATGTTCCCGATCACCCAAGCTATAACCGGATGCCCTAAGGCGATCTTCACTTTTATTTGGTCCAGCGAATACCCCTTGCCGCCCTCCACATCTAGACCGTACTTTTGGAGGAGTTCAGCAACAGGTGCGGCGTGAACCCCGTAAGCGTAAGGAGGCACCTGCCCCCAGGGACCTTTGGCATCCCCTACGAATCCAAACTCAGGGTTATCGGACAACGGAAGTTCATGCTGAAAATTGTACTGGTAGATGAGAATATCATAATATTCAGCCAGGTCCACCGCTGCAGAGGCTTCACATCCCAGAGCGAAGTATTGCCTGTCCGCAGCTATCTTCAGGTAATGACTATCTGGTAAGACAAATAGGGTGTGGGTAGGAGCCGGCTCTAGCGTTCCGGGAGTCAGAGTGAGTGGAATTGCTGTGACCGATGGAGACAGTGACGGAGAAGCTTCCCTCGTGGTGTTATGTGTCACTGTTACAGAAGTGATACTATCCATCACAGAAGCAGTTGAAGGCCCCTTAGTCAAAGATAAGGTAACAACAAATACCACAAGCGAGATCAACAAGACCAGGGCAATAATAATACGTATATCGCGCGGCGAGGTGGTTTTCGATTTTTCCATAACGCCAATGATACTCCATCCTGATTGCAGAAGGGGAATAAAAAACACTCCCTTTCAGGAGTGTCGTGTGCCGAGGACCAGGATCGGACTGGTGACCCCACAATTTTCAGTCGTGTGCTCTACCAACTGAGCTACCTCGGCATTGATGCCAATTCTAACCTGTCAGGTTATGATTGTCAAGAAAATGACGAAAAGCGAGGTATTTAATCCAACGGAGTTTTGTTGACTTCAAAGATATGGCGTTGTGAGTCACTTTTAAAACATTGAATCTCGCGAGCCGGGAAGAATTTTCCACTGGCCAGCCAGCTAATGTACTCCTGCATCAACCCCATAAAGAAGCAACAACCCAGATGAGTGATCGCTTGTTCACCGGGTTGGTACTCAACCATCACTGTCTTGGCGTTGGAATCAATTGCAAAACTTCCCGCACCACTCTGGCTCCACCAGGTGGTCAAATCATTATACCCTTGCAACAATTTAGATCTGAATGAGAGTAATCTGAAATCCAAAGAATTCCAGCCATAACATTCCCCGTAATCGCGCATCCAGTAATAGAGGCTGGCGCGCCCTGCCCGGATGAGCATACCCCTGGTCCATTTCTCACCCTGTAACTCAAGGCTGACTTTGACCCGGTTTGTTACTTCCAAAAGTCCTGTAGCATTTTGGGGAGACACAGTTTCCCCAAGCACTTCATTCAACCCCGCAGTTACGTATTGAATGGCTTGTAAATGGTCTGGTTGGGTCAATTGGTTTTGTCCATTTCTTCAAGGATACTATAGAGGAGCTCCAATAAAACTGTTTTAACAGAACTCTTCTTTTTGGCTGTGCAGGGCAGTATTTTGATCTTCGGATCCAGGCGTAATGCCAGGCGAATGTCTTCCAATTCCCAGGCATCCGGCAGGTCTTGCTTATTGGCTGCCACAATATACGGAGTCGGTGCATAAGCCCGGAATGTTTCGAGGATACTCCGGGCTTCCCGAAAAGTCTCAGGTCGGGTACTGTCTATCATCACGATAAACCCCAACATCCCCTCAGAAAGAATCTCCCACATGAAGTCAAACCGTTTCTGTCCAGGTGTTCCGAAGAGGAAGAGTACCAGGTCATCATCGACGGTTATGCGCCCGAAATCCATCGCTACCGTAGTGGATTCTTTTACCCGCTCGGCTTCCGAGGTGACTTTCTTTTCCGTGGAAACAACTTCAATTTCGCTCACCGAACGGATAAGCTCCGTTTTTCCGGAATTGAAAGGGCCTGTTACAACAATTTTTACTGTCTGAGTTTGCATAGAGCGGGTCCTTCGTTATATCGATCGGATTCGCGTAATCAGGCGATTGACCAGGGATTTTTGTTCCACCGGATCCTGGGTTGTAAACATTTTTCCGGAAAATTTCACGGGCATCCCCCCAGGGCGCACCAATTCAACCAGCCCTGCCTGGAGCAGTGCATAGACCGCCCTGCGGATATCCAGGTCATTAAGATGTGTAGCTTTGCCAATCTGTTGAATAGTGTTCTTGGGATTAACATAATTTACTACCCGCCATTCTTCAACAGAAAGGTTAACGTCACGGATATTTATTCCTGGACGATCAGTGAACTTGAGTGCCATTTCCAGGCTTGGCAGTTCGCTTTTCAATTCATCTAATTCATGTAACTGTCTTGCACCTTCCACAATCAGGTTTTCAAGATCCAAACGGACAGGGATCTTTTCATTCGGACTCAATTCGCCTACTTCAAAGTGGAAGAATCCTTCTTCCCATGTGAATAACTGCTGCACAACCTTTGAGTATGTGGACTGTAACACAGTAAAGATCTGGTCTTGTGTCAGGTATCCACTATTGATCAGGAATATTCCCATTTCCTTATCATTGGTTGTATGCTGCTTTGAAGCGATTGGAACTGCCTGGCTGGAGGTAAGGACGTTTTGTTCAACAAGTTCCTGAAGAAGTCCTTTGGTATTTTCTCCCAGGAGCGCACATGCCAACTTTCCCTCACGAAAGATCAACTTGCCCGTGTTTCCAGGTCCTTCAACGTACAGCGCCCCGGTCTTATTGGCCAGGTTGATCAAGTTTAAGAGTTGAAGTATGGAAAAATCGCGTAGATTGCCTTTGAGGGCCATGACGTCCTAAGACTTTACTGTGATGAAGAGATTATACAGGTAAGGCGGGCAGGCGTCAATTTTTATCCTGCTGCCGGGACTTATCAGTTCCATTAGGTATAATTAATTAATATCGGAGTTATTAATTATGCCTTCCCTGCTGAAACTTCTGAAATCCTATGACATCGACCTGCTCACACGCATCGCCCTTTCATGGGGTTTTGATGATGACTTAATTAACCGTGATCAGGTTGAAGAATGGTTAGTAAAGACCATGACTGACGGTTCGTCACTCGGTGACATGATTAGCAGACTGCCAGAGACTACCCGCGGCGCCTGGCAGACTCTTAAAGAGAGTAATGGACGTATACCTTGGAGTGAATTCACCTGCCAATTCGGTGATCTTCGAAGCCTTGGGGCTGCAGCCCGCCAACGGGAGAAACCTGATCTAAATCCGGCAGATGCTTCAGAAGAATTATATTACCGCGGTCTGATCGGTCGGGCTTTTTTGGACTCTCACCCTGAACCCAGGGAATATGCATTCATCCCGGAAGAAATAATGGGCGATTTAAAAATACTGGCAACTGAAATTTCGCTGCCTGCGGTTCGCCCAGTTTCACAATCCGAGATAAAACGCCATCAACCTGCAAATACCCGTCTGCTGGATCATGTGATTGATTGGCTGTCCAGCTTACGGATGAAAAGGACACTGCCAGAGGATTACTTTTCGAGGGCAGAAGTAACGGAACAATTCATCGCAGCAATTGCGTTCGCTGCGGAGCTCGTCACCGCCGAGACTGAAATCCGCACAGAGGAAACTGGGAAATTTTTGTTGACAAGCCGATTGGTCACCCTAAAGGAATGGTTCAGAAACTGGAGGGATTGCAGTGCAATCAATGATCTGCTAATGATCCCAGGGTTTGAATTTGAAGGAAGATGGCGTAATGATGCCGTGTTTTCGCGAAAATTCATCCTGGAAAAACTTGCGGGTTTTGACCTGCAAACCTGGTACAGTGTGGCTTCATTTGTAAGTGCAATTAAAACCACCGCGCCTGATTTCCAGAGACCTGCCGGCAACTTTGATACATGGTCTATACGAAAGTCGGGGAGCAGCACATTCATGTCCGGGCGTCAGTACTGGGACGAGATTGATGGTGGTTACATCCGGTATCTGCTCAGTGGACCAATGCACTGGCTTGGTGTGCTAGATCTTGCCTATGGCGTTGAAGGAACGCTGCCAACAGCATTCCGTCTTTCTCCGCTGGCGCGCTTCCTGCTGGAAGATGGCACAAAAAAACCCAGTCTTGCAACTGAAGTTGCGCCTAAACTCGCTGCGGACCTCACGATAATTTTACCGATTAACGCATCCCAATTGATCAGATACCAGGTTGGCAGATTCACCCACATCAGCAATAATTCCGTAACAGAAACCAGGTACCAGGTCACAGCTGCCTCGTTGACTGCTGCTGAAGCTTTCGGGCTCAAGATAGACCAGCTTAATCAACTCCTTGAAAGGAATATTAAATCTTCAATCCCACTATCCTTTAAGAAACTTGCCCAACGTTGGGATCAGAACCGTCTCGAAGCCATGTTTAAAAAGGCTAACTTGTTGCGGGTTGAAGATCCCGCATTAATTAAGATGTTGTCAGAACATCCGCGTGCTGCCAGGATGATCAAGGAGGTTTTAACGTCGCAGGTTGCGATCATGCACCCCGGAGGACAGGAAATCGCCCAAAAGGTGCTTCTGGAATCAGGTATTCTCTCACAAACCGAACTGGATGTATAATAGTCTCGTTTCGTAAAGCCCACTACTAAATATAAATGAGGTGTTATGGCTAATCGCTTGAACTGGATCCAGGAAGAAATTCGCACGCTTCAGGAAACCGGTTTATTCAACCGCATCCGCACACTTGGCTCGCCTCAAGGTGCCTGGCTGACTGTGGATGGTAAGCGTGTTTTGAATTTTTGCTCGAACAACTATCTTGGGCTTGCAAATGACCCGCGCCTGGTGACAGCAGCCACATCCGCTTTGCAGAAATACGGTGTTGGGCCTGGGGCAGTGCGCTCCATTGCCGGCACCATGGAGATCCATTTGGAGCTGGAACGCAGGATGGCCAAATTTAAAGGCGTCGAAGCAGCTATCGCACTCCAATCTGGTTTTGCAGCCAACCTGGCAGCCATCCCTGCCCTCGTAGGCAAGGAGGATGTGCTCTTTACGGATGAACTGAACCACGCGAGTATTATTGATGGCTGCCGTCTCTCCAGCTCGCGAATAGTAAAGTACTTGCATGCAGATGCTTCTGACCTTGAACGCGTCATCACGGAGAATGCCGGTTCTTACCGCCGTGCCTTATGCATCACTGACGGTGTATTCAGCATGGATGGTGATATTGCCCCGCTGGATGAGATTTATAAGGTGACAAATCGCCTAGATGTGATGTTGGCAGTGGATGATGCCCACGGAGAAGGTGTGATTGGTAGCAATGGCCGCGGTATCGTGGATCATTTCAACCTGCATGGGAAAGTCGACCTTGAAATCGGGACGTTTTCCAAAGCGTTTGGTGTAATGGGCGGTGTATGCGCTGGCAGCGCGCCTGTGATCGATTGGATTCGCCAGCGTGGACGACCATTCCTCTTCAGTTCAGCAGCCACCCCGGCAGATACTGCTGCTTGCATTGCGGCAGTGGATATTTTGGAGAACTCTTCTGAACTCGTTGATCGCCTATGGGATAACGCACGTTATTTTAAAACTGCCATGAAGGATATGGGGTTTGACACTGGGGTCAGCACGACGCCCATCACTCCGGTGATGCTTGGAGAGGCATCCACCGCTCAGCAGTTCAGCCGGGAACTCTTTGAGGATAGTGTTTTTGCCATGCCGCTAGGATTCCCAACTGTGCCAAAGGGCAAAGCGCGCATACGCGTGATGATCTCAGCCGCGCATAACCGGCAAGACCTTGACCAGGGGCTGGCAGCTTTCCATAAAGTCGGCAAAAAGATGGGATTGGTTTCGTAGAAAGCAACACTGGCTGAAAAGCCAGTGTTTTTATTTATCTAAAAGTTTACGCCTGCGCCAGTTAATCAATGGAGAAACAAGTTTTCGCAGGTAGTACTTAAAAACGATTGGCGAGAGCGCATGTCCGCCATCGCGGTAGTGCACACGCAACATCTCCGGCCAACAGCGGTCATCCGCATTGATGGTCTTCGCATCCGAGTGCAGTCTAAATTTTGCCCAGGTTTTCCCCGGAAGATACTTGAGACTGGTAACACCTGCCAGACGCACCCAAAGGTCATAATCCATTGCAAAGAAATAACCTGGGTCAAGCGGACCAACCTGCCGCCAATGAACCGCCCTAAAAAAGGCGGAGGGTTGGGGAATATGCACAAATCCCCTTCGCAATTTCTTCAGATTAGTTTGGGCAGCGTTGAATATGCCGATCACATGGTCGTCTTCGTTGATAAAATCCAAATCTCCATACACCATCCCGATATTCGGATTTTCAACCAGGAATTTCACTGCTGCGCTCACCGCTCCGGGATTATACACATCGTCAGAGTTCAACCATGCCAGGATTTCTCCATGTGCATGAGCAAATCCCTTGTTTATGGCATCAGTCTGACCTTTATCGTGTTCTGAGATCCAATAGCCCAAACGGGATTCGTAGCGGCGGATGATTTCAACGCTATTGTCAATTGAACCACCATCGATGACAATGTATTCAATGTTGGGGTAATCCTGGTACAGTACAGAAAGGATCGTCTGTTCAAGGTAACGCCCCTGGTTGAATGAAGGTGTGACGACCGAGACAAGCGGATTCCTGTTTGTATCGTTCATTATTTTCCTTCGCCAATAGGGTTCTTCAGATCAAACAAGTAATAACCTTCACCCTGTTCATAGGAATAATTGGATAACAAGTAATCATGCAGGTCGGTCTGTCCCTCAAAGTCACCAATCAAGGTAACGAGAAAATAATCTTTTCCTTCTGTTTCCTGCTTGAACAGGATCTCGAATTCAGGATTTGTGGCTCCAGATAACTCATAAACTACTTGGTCCCCACGAGTAAGCCATAATTGAGGGTTGATGGATCCCCAGTAGCTGATACGGTACCCGTAATCGTGCGTTAGCGCAATCACGTACTTGTTCATGCCGATTTTAGCACCAAGCTGCTCCCAATACGCGGGCTCATGCCTGTAACTTGCTTCTAGCAGGTCGTTGCGTGCTTTGAACGCACATAACCCTATTGACATTAGTAAAATACCCGTAATTAACAACCGGGTAAACCATTGTGGATTAAGTTCTTCCAACTTGGTAAACAAAAGATCAAACAAGACACCAAATCCAATTGCCACCATGGGGATCAATGGAAGGTGATAATAATTATGAGTATAGATATGATACGCAAAAGTGAACCCGAATAATAAATACCCCAGCCATAGACAGGCATAAAACACCCGGTATTCTTTTTTCTTGATTAGGAATAACGCCAATAATCCGATAACCAGAGGGAAATAATTAACAACTGATTTTGCTGTCATAAACCAACGCAGGTACCATTTTGGGTCTATGAATAAGCCGGGGAAAAACCTTGCCCCAAAGATCGAGCCTGCATTTCCACCAACTGTTGCGCTAATTACATTAAAGAGGAGCGCTGGAACCAACGCAAGGAATGCAATCAGGTAAACACGCCAGTTCTTGATCCACTTTTTAACTCCCATCGAAAGCACGAATCCCACAAGCGGGATGCCTACAAAGAATACGGATGTTGCTTTTAACAGGATGACAATTCCGGTAAATATTCCAGCCAGGATCGCATTCTTGATGGAATCATTATGCATCCATTGTGTTTGAAAATAGAGCGCCCAGAGTATCCCAAATACCATCAACGGATCTGGTTGAAATGCCCGGCTCGCAATTATTCCAAACGGCATGAATAGATACACTGCCAGGGCGGCAAAAGACCCATTCACCGATGTAATCTTTTGCATGAGTAAAAATAGCGGGATACCACCAAACACCCAGAACAGGATGGCATATAAGCGTCCCACAAAGATATTTTCTCCACCCATTATCTGGTAGGTAAACGCAGCCAAATACTCCATCACAGGTGGTTCAATGCGAGGTTCCGCTTTTCCTACCGTAATACCAAAACTCCTGACAGGTTCCGGGATTGTGTTAATTTGAGGAGTATCAAATTCATAATAGATGCCGCGTGCCATGATGAGAGAATGCAATTGGCGGGTAGCAGCGAAATCTAATGGCAGATCGTCAAAATCGATCAGCCTGACAGATATCCCAACCAACAGGAACAAAACCAATAATACAACCACCGTATATTTGCGGACTTTGAGGAATAGGATGGATTCGTTGCTCATTGGATCAATTCCTTAATCTACTCAGCAGTGGATTTATTAATTCTACGCTTGATGAACCAGGCACGTAAACCCTCCAGACCCAATGGAGCAAAGAACGCGAAAACCATGCGATACCACTCTCGGTTTAGACCGGAGGGATTTAGACAAAAACTGCGCCAATATGCCCGAAATGACTTTCGGTATTCCTTTGCATCCAGCAGGTAAAAACCATTTAATCGATTGGCTCCTGCCAGGATCTTCTTTTCATTCTTCATGAATTCCATGGCAAATAAAGGGTCAGATCTCATCCAATCTACTATCCGTAACGCTTCCTTGCCAAACTCCGCAGCCTGTGCCATGTTTTTACACCCCTCGTGATAGTGAGCAGATGCCCATACCTGAGGGACGTATATCATCTCGCCACGAGAAGCCAGCCTCAACCATAGGTGGTGATCAAGCAGAAAATGGTAAGTAGTATCTAGAAAACCGCTTTTTTCAAGGGTGCTGCGCCGCATAAATACTGCCGGTTGTCCAATGATGTGAAAAGACATCAGATCTTTCAATCCCAAATCGCCGTAACTCAAGGTGTTTAATACCAACCCTGAAGGGTCGACCACACGGACATTTCCAAAGACAAAACAGGCATTCGGGTTTTCCTGCAAAACGCGCACCGCTGCAGTGACAGCGCCAGGCATTAAATAGTCGTCTGAATTCAGCCACGCCACAAACTCACCTTTAGCGCGTGCGAATCCTTTGTTGATTGCCTCTGCCTGACCGGAGTCCTTTTCTGAGACCCACCAGGTGAGGAGATCTTTGTACTTCCTGATGATCTGGACGCTCTCATCAGTAGAACCACCATCCACCACCATATATTCAATTGCTGGATAATCCTGTTCCAGCACAGAACCAATGGTCTTCTCCAGGAATGCTGCCTGGTTATAAGATGGTGTGATAATGGATACAAGCGGGGTCTTGCCCATTAGAACAAGCTTTCATAGTCAATTTTAGGAAACACAGTTAATTTACCACCCACCGTGCCATCCAGGATCTCCCGCCCGTCACGCCGATAAGCATCCTTCGCAAGGTTATAGGCAATTTCGGAGGTCTCGAGGTCAGGCAACTGCCAGCGGAAACCCTTCCCAAAATAGCCGGGGTGAAAATGATTGGGGTCGTCTCCGGTGGAAGTAATAGTGGTATTGGGTGTTCCTTTGGTGGAAAAATTGTGGTCAACACCGATGAGTACAACTTGCTTGAATCCAAGGAAGTAAGCCAGTTGCATTGCCACGAAAGTGACGGTCGCACCTTCCCACAACCTGCCGGTAGCATTTCCATTGAAACTTGGAAGATTATACGAAGTGCGTAAATAATGCAGATTAGGAGCAGGCTCAACCCATTTGCGTCCTCGCCAGGAAACAAATGTAGGAATAGGCAGTGTCCGTAACTCCTTGGCACACTGCTCAATAACCAGATCATTCACGGT
This sequence comes from uncultured Anaerolinea sp., assembly GCA_964606265.1. Lineage (GTDB taxonomy): Bacteria > Chloroflexota > Anaerolineae > Anaerolineales > Anaerolineaceae > UBA6107. The sequence continues at coordinate 11,372 of CAZSGL010000028.1, forward strand.
CAATAAGCACGAGGTGCAAAATCCCAGGTCAGGAAATGCCATATAAAACCTGTTCATTCCAACAGTAAAACTCCCCTTTAATTTTGACAGATCGGTGTTTTTAAGGCTTGGACCATTACCTATGATAATGCATCGTTCGCCATTGTGAGTGTCTTTGAGATCGCCAAGTTTCTTTATGGAATCACGTCGCCAGGGATGAAAGCGCGCATTAGGCCATTCCAACGCAGCTTCGAAGGAATGCTTGACCATCCGCAGGTTATTGGAAAGCGGTGAGGGAAGTGCTTCAATTAATTTTCTTCTCATGTCCTACTCTGTACTTAGCCGCGCTGTAGCACCACCATCCACCACAAGGGCTTGCCCGGTCATAAATGAAGACTGTGCTGCATCCGCGAGGAAATATATGGCATGAGCAATTTCCTCAGGAGTACCGATACGTCCATTTACAGTCTTTTTTGCCAGGTTGTCCAAACGGTCAACCATTGATTTACCAGCGAGATGCCCCCGTTCCAATCCGCTGCGGAGCATGGGTGTATCCACGGCGCCTGGTAAAACTGCATTCACGCGGATATTGTTAGGCGCAAACTCAATTGCCATGGCGCGGGTTAATGCCAGCAACCCACCCTTACTGGCAGCATAAGCCGCAATATTTGCCGAGGTTTGAATGGCGTGCACTGAAGAGACATTTACAATGGCGCCGCCGCCAGCCATGCACAAAAGCGGGTGAGCAAAGCGTGCACCGATGAAGACGGGTCTTAAATTGGTGGCAATTACCTTGTCCCATTCTTCCACTGATGTTTCCACGAGCGGTTTTGAAATTTGTAAAGCCGCGTTATTGATCACTGCATTGAGCGAAGATGTGAATAACTTGACCTTATCATAGATAAGGGGGAATTGTTTGGCATCAGAGATATCTGCCTGAATGAACAAGCCGTCATCGGGGAATCCTGAACCGAATGTTTGTTTATCAATGCCGATGACGCTCCATCCTTGCGAGGAGAAAAGCGAAACCGTCGCCCGTCCGATCCCTCCGGCACTGCCAGTGATCAAAACAATGCGCTTATAGTCTTTCATGGCTTCCTCACCTCGTGTTTGTTTTTTGTAAGTCATCAAAGTCCTCATGATCGATCCCGAGCCCGGTTAACAGGTTACAGATGGTGTTCCAGTGAACATTCTCCCAGGCTGCTGGACTGGAATTGGAATTGTGCGGCGCAAGCATGACATTATCCATATGCATCAGCGGAGAATCCTGCGGTAAAGGTTCATGTTCAAAAACATCAAGCGCAGCCCCGGCAATCTTTTTTGTTCGTAATGCTGTAACCAAAGCAACTTCATCAACAATCGGTCCTCGAGCAGTATTCACAAGTACAGCCGAGTTTTTCATCAAACCCACTGTAACATGATTGATCAGGTGCTGCGAGGTTGGATTCAAATCGCAATTTATACTAACGAAATCTGCCTCAACCAATAGTCTCTGGAGATCGACCGAAATAACACCATATTCGCGGAGAAAATCAGCTGGTATGGGAATGATATCATTACCAAGTAGACGCATACCAAACCCTCGCGCACGGTGAAGTACGGCTTTCCCAATATTCCCCACCCCAATAACACCCAAAGTACACTCAGATAGCGAAATCCCTGGGATTTTCTGCCAGATACCAGACTTGACCGCTTTATCCATCCATGGTTGTTGGCGTGCAAATGCCAGTATATAACCCATGACGCTATCCGCGACCGGGAGCGTGAATGCGTTTACAGTGTTTAATAGTTTCACGGAATTATCCACACATGCCTGGCGGTCAATTGAATCTATGCCTGTGCCCCATTTTGCAATTACCTTTAGGCGCGGGATGCAATTTTCAACGACACGGCGAGTATATCGGTCATCACCACAAATTGCTCCATCAAATTTGCCAGCATACTCCAGTAATTCCTTTTCTTCCAAGCGCTCGTTCACCCTGGGAACAATCAGGTTTACACCATAATGCTTGAATACCGGAGCAAAACGATCCAGGAAAGGGATCATGTAAGGGGCGGTCAATAATACGTCATTCATTCTATTCTTCCTTTTGATAATTCCTTCACAACTTATGTATTCATAAATTCAAACCGAAGGTCTTCCTATTTATTGAATACATATCGATACAATGTAAAGTTTTCAGGTCCGCGGATCGTGCCAATCTCATCCAACCGATCTACAAAGACCTGGTTGTATGGACTGGAAACAAGGAGGACATATTCTTTGCCATAAACATAGTCTAGAGGCAAAGCATCCAAAAACTCTCTTGCTGTGCCCGTCTTGAGTGCATTAAAATACTCCGCACTGTTTATTAAACCATCTAAATTGACAATTGTCCGATTTTCAATAAAATAGGCAACACTCCCGCCACCAGTCATCCCAATCAATGAACCTTTTTTAGTAAGTTCTTGAAGCTGCCGAGTGTCACTTAAATACGCAGCCTGTTGTTCGGGTGGAACATTCATCGGAACCAGATTATGTATATATTTAATATGCACGGTGCAAATGTAAACAATTAATCCGGCGGTAATTACCGCCGAGGCGATCTGCATGACCTGTTTTTGCTTCAACCAATCAAAAAAGACTTCTAAAAGCAATGCACCCAACAGAACTATCCCAATCATTTCCGCGACCCAGTACCAGGAACGTGTATGTTGATACCCTACCGTTGTGTAATACCCGATTTGCAGAATGGAACCAATCACAACCGCGGGGACCAAAAGCTGGAAGACTTTCCTTGCTATCCGTCCATTTTGCGCAGCCATTATTGCCATAGTTATTAAGACAACTAAGATTAAACTTACCGAAAAGATATAGTTGTCCGCCCTGTAATCCTCCAGTTTTAGTATCTTGCTAATTTGTTTTGCCAGATTAAATAACGGTGAAGTTACCAACGACCAGGGTCCATAACCAGATGCCGGGCTCAACCCAAGCACGGTGAGCAGTGTGTTTTTATGGGCATAGATAGTGTTTGGGAGTGTGTTCCACCATTGCTTGATTTGCCCACTGACCGGCATAAAAGTACCAAAGGCGATTTTATTAAACGTAATGTAGGCACCAAGCAATAATGCAATCGGGAGAGCGAACATCGACCCTTCTGCAAGTAATCGTCCCCATGAGATTTTTATCCAGTCCCTGAACAGACCATATGGACTAAGGGAAGGACTAGGGCTAGAATCCCTAATGACCAGGTGAAGGATTATGATCAAAACCAGGGTGATGACTGTGTCAATCAATAGAACTGACTTTGAAAACAATTCGATTAAGCCGATCTTTTTGCCCAGAACAAACAACCCAAGATTAACAAGTGCGGCGAAAGAAGTCGCGAATGTTATACGGGTTATCAATTGTCTCGGGGATAACTTTTCACGAGACCCGTATAGACCAACAAAAAAATATGCCAATGGTTTAGTAATACAGGAAATGACCAACATGGGATAGACCGAGTATGCCCCGGTTTCAAAAACAATCAACCCTAGCCGAAGAACCCAGGCAAGGAAACCAGAGAATACTATCGCCATCAGATCGAAAAATAAGACCGGTTTGATCTTTCGGATACGGAAAAGCAGGAATAAACCAACTGAGAATACGAAGAACACATTATCCAGTCGTGAAAGCACAGTTAACGCTGCAATAATCCCCACCAGTAGAAACTGGGTTTTTCTAATTGGTTGACCGTCAGGCAGATTCAAGATATTCGTAGTTGCCAGCAAAAGTGCGACCATGAAAAATGCGCTTAAAGCGGCTTCCATACCGTGAACAATGGTAATTCCAAAAATCGGCGGCAAAAGCATCCAGGTTATCGTCCCTATAAATGCTGTCCGTCGGTGCAAAACCTTGGAGATTAATCGAAAAAGAAGAATTCCAGTGAATGCATTTAATAGCGCACTAACCAGAATTAACACCCGTAAAGGTAGGAGTAAATTAACCCGTGAAAGCCAGAATACCCCCAGGCAAACAACCATCCACAAAGGATGGAAACCATTGGTCAAGTTTATTTGATCAAAAGAGAACCCGTGGCCCGTCAGAACATTCTGAGCGACTTTGTAATAATAGAAAGCATCATCGATATTGTACCAGCGCATCAAACTATTGGCTGGTGCCAAAGATGCGTACACGCCGCCAGCAATCCCCAAAAAAAAGAGTGTTGACTGGAGGATAAGATTGAAATGACGCTTAATCCAGATGATCACTAACCTCCCCACTCTTCTGTGCTTGGATCAGAGTCTCTACGATCTTGAAATCAGATTCCTCATCGATATCCCAGGACTCTTCAGGAGCAGTTTCAAAAAGGATTGGGTTAGCTCCAATGCGGGTCTTATGTATTCGCAAACTTTCTGCAGTAAACAAATAGATACAGGAATTCTCCTCATATACCGGGGGAAGGTCCTGAGTTTGCAGAAGGACGCGTGGATCATGGTTGATGGCAATGCCATTTGCATTATAGAGCCGGGTCTGCAGACGTGTTACTGAAAATAACGAGTCATTTACTAATCCGGCATCCAACATGGTTTTAATGGCAGTGGAGATTGTAGACTGCTTTAACAGTGGATTAGTCGAATGGGTCTGTAGATAAAGATCTGCTGGTGCTTGCGATATATCATACATCAGGATTTCATTCATCGGGACCGTATCAGCCCTTAATTCCAGTGGACGAATAACGATCTGTACATTAGGAAAAAACTCCCGCAATCCGGCCATAATCTCTGGGCTATCTGTATCTACCACGATTTGATCGATCTCAGAACACTGTTGAAGTGTACACAAAATGTGATGATACAACGGTTTTCCATCCAGCATGCGATAATTCTTGCCGGGAATCCGTTGTGAGTGATGGCGCATTGGTATTAGGGCTGTAATTTGCATCAGATCTCGCCTTTAAAACATCTCGTAATGTGAACCTATCCGCCAGTTATCACAGACATCAAGTGCAGGTTCTCACCATCTGCAGGGGATTGGTCGAGTATCATAACCGGATTTACCAGGTCTCCATTGATAACCAACATTGTGGAACTGAGAAAGTTCTCCTTATCTGGTGCAATGAGAATATTGATAAAAGCTGGATAACGTTTCGCGAGGTCCTTCACGATGTCTCTGTAAGTTGCGCCATCAAGGAGCGTAATCACCAGGTCATTCCGGCCAGATAGTATTTTTGCCAATCCAGAGAACTCGATCGTAACTTTCACTTATAATCCTCCGCACAATTTCCGGCTAAACCTCGTCAACATTATATTTTACTATAATGGATTGGCTTAATATCCCGTTTTCCATCATCAACAGCGATTACTCCTGTATAACGCGGATAATAGAACGCCTGTCTTAGCGCCCAAGTGAGAGGCCCCGACTGCCTGTACCCATAATAAGTCCCGCTAAATTGTGACCAGCGGAATCTGATGATACTCCAAAAATTTCGCAACACCACTTTCTGCTGTCGTGCTGCTTTGAGGTCATCAATTACGTTATGGTAAAAAAGGCGGATCAGATCCAATTTCCCGAAGCGTTCATGAGGATAGATGCGTTTAAACGCCATCCCCTCGCGCTGGTAACGATTAAAGATTCCTTGTTGTGATTCGCTATGAACGTGGATTACTTCAGCTTCTGTCACATAGGCAATCCGGTGACCCTCTCCTTGTGCCCACTTGCCCCACTCCAGGTCTTCGAGACCGGGAAGGGTCTCTTCATAGGGATGCAATTCCCATAGTCTACGCCGAATGGCTGCATTCGCGTTGTTACAGAATGGATGCGTTTGATGAGGATCGGAAGAATCGGGGTACCAGTGTTTAAATATTTGTTGTTCTGAAAAATGTGAGTGGTCTGCCCCGCGTTGTTTACCATAGCTCAATCCCACTTTTAGATCATTAAATGGTGCCAGGATTTGTTCAAGCCAATCCGGGTAAACAGGGTAGACATGCGCACTCGCCATAACCACTAAGTCAGAACGGGCTGCGGCAAGCCCCATGTTCAATGAGCGCCCAAATGTAAAATCCTCTGGGAGTATATTCACTACTTCTACAGGATATCCCTTTGTGGCTTCAAGGGTACCGTCGGATGACCCTGAATCAACTAGAATAATTTGTATATTTGACAGGGTCTGTTCTGTGATCCCCTGGAGTAATCGGCGAATGTAATTTTCTTCGTTAAACGCTCGAATGACAATTGAACATACGGGTTTGTTTATCATGGCTTCAATTCAAATGGATTGTCGTAAAGGATGGCATCGGTGATTGTACGCATAGTTTCAGAATGCTCTGGCAATAGATCAGCCGCCTTCGTTGGTTTCAAAGTTACATAACCTTTCCAGAATTTATCTGGTTCAAGGAATTTTTCAAATGGGAGCGATGACATGAATAACTGCTTGTAAAGGAAACGCCGGGCATTGCGTTTATATTCCGGTGGGACAGCCCTGGTATCACTCGTTAGCAATTCTTCCAATTTCTCGAGATACTCTGCTCGGGAGTGAGGATAAAGTGTCGTAGGAAGCTGTGTGTACCTCGATTTTGCTGCGGTGAGGACTAACCTGTCCAATAAAGTCGCTTCCAAGCCGATTGTCGAGTTATATACCATCACGAAATGCGCCCGGTGGATCAATTCATAGGAACTGACCCTCTCATCTGTATCGATGAATACAATGTTGGAAAGTTTCTGCAGAGAATTGCGTTCCACCCATTGAGCAACACTTTCACGGCTTTCCTTCCCCTCGCGACCTTCATCAGGGTGTGCTCGGATGATGAATAATATTTCGGAATGCGTCAATGCAGCTTGCCTGACAACTTCCAACCAGGCAAACATATCGGGAAAAATGGTGTTTGCGTGTACCTGGCTGGTATCAAAAATGACGTTGGTAAAAACCGGAATAATTTTATTAAAGGCTGCCAATTTGGCTTTTAGTGATTCGTCCAAGGTTTCAATCTGCGGCCAAAATCTGATGCCCGCCATGGTGAAATCACCCTGGAACCGCCGCTGTAAGTAGTCATCGAGGCGGGAGTTCATAGAAGGAGTTAATTCAAAATCATCAGGTATTTCCAAAGGATATGCCGTTGCTTCACCATCAGTGAAGAAAGCAGTCAGTGGTTGAATGCCTACTTCGTGTGTGATGACCTTAATTCCTCGATTCAAACACGCTTGCCTGACTGCTGCCTCAGGGAAGAACATACCGTTAAAGACAACCACCGCCTGCGGATTGTGTTTATCAACCATCGCCTGAAACTGTTGGTATACATTCCATCCTGAAAGGATGAAAGAGCGCATGAAATTGCGTGTTACTTCGTCATCTTGCAGGTTGTGGCGGCGCAACACCCAGCGCAATGAATTCACCGCCCAGAATCCCAAAGGAACATCCTGAAACTTGAATTTGATAAGTTCAGCCAAGGGAAAAGGTTGAATTAGTGATTTTAGAATGGCATCTTCGCCAGGTTCCAGCCAGGTCACTGGTGTACCAGAAAAAACCTGTCGGCTCTGACGTATACACAAGGCGCAAGGTGGTACCTGGTTAAAATCATCTCTGTTACTGCCCAGGATGCAGCGATGAATTCCGCCATTGCACACGAAAAACAATACCGGTATCCCCTGAGCTCTTAAGCCCAGGCTCGCCAGAAGGGAATAGGCAGCGTTCTGGCTCATGCTCTGCAAACGTGTGGAGGCATTGAAGAAGATGACCGGGCGTTCATTCGGTTGAGTGTTTTGGCTTTGAAGAGTATGACTGATTAATTGTTTCCAGCGTTGGTTGCTTGAAAAATGCGCCCAACGCTGGTGAATTGCCTTTT
>CAZSGL010000029.1:0-18933 GCA_964606265.1 uncultured Anaerolinea sp.
TGGTTTTTGTTCGGGGCTTGCCCCTCTTCCATTTTACACTAATTCATTAACCATGCATGAGACACGCGATTCTACCCCTCCCTAGATGGTACAATGCCTGCATGAACCAAGATAGATTCTCTTTTGAGGACCGCGTCAACCCGCGTATGTTGAAGTCTGAACCGATACGCCGCTGTAACCTCGAGGATTGCCACGGCGCCTGCTGTGTTTTCGGCGTTTGGGTGGATTCGCGCGAAGTGACTTACATCCTCAGCAACGCCAGCATTATCTCCCCTTTCATGCCGGAGGACAGCAGAAACCCGGGTGAGTGGTTCGTGCCGGTTGAAGATGATGATAAACACAGCCCCACCGGACGGGTGATCCACACTGCCGTTGAGAATCGTCCAGACCACTACGGGGGCATTGCCTGTGTTTTCTGGCGGTCCGACGCCAAATGCGCGCTGCAGGTAGCAGGTGTGGAAAACGGACTTCACCCCTGGAAGTTCAAACCATATTACTGCCTGCTCCATCCTCTCGACCAGGATGAACAGGGAAGAATAACCCTCGACGAGACCGCCGATCTCTTGGCAGAGCAGGGAAGTTGTGTTCAACCTACAGAAAAGGTTGCTCCCCTGGTGGAAACTTTTAAGGATGAATTGCTTTACCTGCTGGGAGAAAAGACCTACGCCCAGGTAAAGGCGGAAGTTGATAGAAGATTACGCGAAGACGGGAACTAACGCCAAAACACGCACAAGCGCCAAGTTCTCTGATACAATAAGGTAAATTAAGTCCGATTTAGGATGTATAAAGATGAGAGCCAAATTTATTCGTATCATTATTTCAACAATTGCAGGACTGGTGATTTTTTCACTCAGTTCCCCTTTTTCAGTAAATGCTCGAGCCAGGAACGTGGAGACTGGTGTAAATGCGAACCAGGCATTGTGCCTCCCGGGGCAGCTCGAACCATTCGCAGAAATTGACTGCAGCGACCTCGGTCCGAGCGCGCGCTTGAAGGAACTGGCTGCAAAGGGCATCACATTTCCGGCAGAACCGCTGCCCATCTACCATCCGCCAGCGGACCTGATTAATATCCCATTCGCTTACGCAATCGTCTCCAATGAAGCTGTCCCGCTGTACGCCAATATTGATAAAGCCATCGCGGGTGAATCAGGTAATACCTTGGGGAAAAGCCAGATCAAGTACGTCTCACTGTATAACAAAACCGAAACTGAAAAGGGAAGGTTTTACCAGATCGCCACTTACGAGTGGGTCAGCTCCGAACACATCAGGAAAGTTAGCATTCCCAATTTCCAGGGATATCTCTTTAAATCCAACCCGACCGTACTCTTTGGCTGGGCAACGGACACAATAACCTCGCGTTCATCCCCCGGACCCCGCACTCCAGAAACCGGCAGGATGTACTATAAGTACAGCTTACTGCATATTTATGATACGCAGGTAATTGAGAATATTCAGTGGGTCATGATCGGTGTGGATGAATGGATTGAAAGCCGTTACATCGCGCGCGTGCTTCCAAATTACACCAAACCTGAAGGTGTTACGGGTGAGCGCTGGATCGAGATCAACCTGGAGGAACAGGTGCTGCTGGTTTACGATGGCGGCAAACTGGTTTTTGCCACCCTCATTTCCAGCGGGTCGCATCCCTTCTACACCCAGCCGGGGGTATTCCAGGTGTACAAGATGCTGGTAAACGACCCCATGAGCGGCAGCTTCGAGGCAGATAAAGCAGATTACTATTACCTTGAAGATGTGCCTTACATCTTGTATTATGACCAGTTGCGCGCGATCCACGGCGCGTACTGGAACACTTACCTTGGCGACCGCGGGTCGCATGGGTGTGTAAACATGTCGGTCTCCGACGCGCATTGGATCTATGATTGGGCAAAGATTGGTGATTTCGTCTACGTTTGGGATCCTACCGGTAAAACACCCACTGATCCATCCTACTATGGGGCTGGCGGCTTTTAGTAGTTAACTTTTGGAAAACGATAAAAAAAACCCTTCGAAATTCGAAGGGTTTTTTTGTACTCCATCTCGGTCCGGGAGTTACAGCCAGCCCTGACCTTTTGCGAACTGGGTGATTACGGGAATATCCGTGTTCACACCCTTATTCGCTTTTAGTGCATAAATAATGTTGATGATATAAATAAATGGCACAATACAGTTTACAACCGGTATCCAGGACAAAATGGCTACCAAAATACCTTCAACCACACCCAGGATAAGAGTCGGGACAGTGTGGTATTTAATGAAGGGTCGATCTTTTTTATTTTCCAGGAACAAGGTCACGAGCGGAAGGATAGGGGTAAGCAGAAAACATAAAACCACCCATAAACGATCGTCACTTGATACTCCTGGTGCCGGTACTGGTGCAGGTTCAATAACAGGTTCGGTTGGTATGGTCATTCTTCCTCCTATATATTGATTAATAATACCATAAGGACAAAGCATTCGAACAAATGGACTTGCGCTGTTTTGCCTCTAACTTTCTATTAATTCCTATTCCAGGGGTATATTTCCTGCAGGTGATTTTCTAATCTTAAATTTTTAAAATGTGCTTGACTTTTGATTTTTTTGACTGTAATATCTTTACTTATATAGACCTCTTATGAATAAACTAACCTGCTCGAGTTACTACGCCTACTATATGATGCTCTCCTGGCTTATGGCAATTGGAAGCATATTTCGGGTTAGGTTGGCAAAAGTAAACGCGTAAGAGTAATCCAAGAGCACAAACAAAAGCCACCTGACCACAAGCAGGTGGCTTTTTTTATGCTTTTTTACGAGGAGGTGCGCAATCGTCATCGTTTTAAAGGGTTCAATCTGGAAAACAATCGATCAATATCTAAAAGGAGAAATCAAAATGAAGTCCCTGAAATTCTTGCCCGTTTTGCTGGTAATCGCCTTGCTCTTTACAGCATGTGCAAAACCTACAGCCGCACCAACCACAGGTCCAGTTGCCACAGACGCCCCTGTCAGTACAGAAGCACCTACGGAAGCGGCGCCTGTAGACCCCTGGGGGAATATCGTCGTTCCTGCAGGTCAACCACTCAAGGTTGGTCTTTCATCAGCCCTGGCCGGCGGCTACGCGGTCTATGGAACTGACATGTTAAATGGCGTTGACCTCGCCATCGAACAGTTTGGCGGCACACTCAAAGGCTGGACAGTGGTCTCTGACCCACAGGATGATGCCTGCGAAGGCGCTGCGGGTGTAACCGTTGCCGAAAAGTTCTCGGCTGATCCGGCGATTCTGGGCGTGGTTGGTCCCATGTGCTCCGGTTCTGCAGTTCCCGCTGAAGATATCTACGCTGCCAATAACGTCGTCATGATCACACCCTCCAGTACAGCGATTGACGTAACTTCCCAGGGGTTTGAAAATGTATTCCGCACTGTCGCCAATGATGACTTACAGGCAGAAGTGACGGCAGACTATCTTAAGAACGTACTTGGTATCAATTCTATCGGCGTTGTCCACGATCAATCCATTTATGGTGAAGGTCTTGCCACCGCGGTGAAAGACAAATTCACTGCACTGGGTGGGACTGTGACATCGTTCGAGGGGATCACACGCGGCGAATCGGATTACTCAGCGGTTGTTTCAACTTCATCTGCTGGCGATCCGGAAGCAGTCTACTTTGGCGGTATGGATGCAGAAGGCATGAAATTGGTCGTTCAACTGCGTGCTGCCAATTTTGACGGCTTCTTCTTTGGACCAGATGGCATTAAATCTCAGCCTTCCTTTGCTGACGCAGCGGGTGCCGCGGCTGAAGGTGCCTTTATGACCTTTGGAGCAGTCGGTGGAGCCAGTGGATACGATGAATTCCTGGCTGCCTTCAAAGCCAAGTTTGGCGGCGATCCGGTAGCTTATGGACCAGGTTCGTTTGATGCAGCCACAATCCTCCTACAGGCGGCTGACCGCGTTGCCACAGTGGATGCCGATGGAAACCTGGTGATCGGTCGAAAAGCCCTTGCCGACTCCATCCGCGCCACTCCATTCACAGGTGTCACCGGACACCTGGAATTTGACGAAGCCGGAGACCTCAAGGTCGTTTCCATCACAGTCTTCGAAGTTAAAGAAGGTGTGATTACGCCAATGAAAGAATACGGTTTTGGTCAATAATTCAAAATAATTGTAAAATGAGTTGAGGGCGATTTTTCGCCCTCAACTCTGGAAACCGGACATCGCAACCATGCCTTTATCAGATGGATTAAAGACCTTCCTTGAACAGGTTGTCAATGGATTAACCATTGGCAGCTTTTACGCATTGATCTCCCTCGGTTACACCATGGTGTATGGTGTCCTATCAATGGTCAATTTTGCCCACGGCGATGTTTTTATGGTTGGCGCCTATTGGGGGTTGTTCGCCACCAGCCTGATGCAAAAAACCGGGTTTCTGGCGTCCAACCCGATCCTCGCGATCCTCATCGCCTTCATAACCGGAATGTTAGGCGCAGCCATTACGGGCATTGTGCTGGAACGTTTTGCTTATCGACCATTACGCAATGCGGGCCGCCTGGCTGCTTTGATCAGCGCCATCGGCGCATCGATCATTTTGCAGGAGGTAGTCAGGCTTTTACCAACTATTGGCAAAAATATTTTCAGCATCAAGATCGGTGAAAATTTCCTTTTTCCGCAAGGCTTCGGACAGGGCGCTCTTAATACCCTGACCACCTTTGGCGGTGCCGCTGCAAAGACTTATCCTGCCATCCTGGGTAGTGAAGGCATCGTCCTCGCTGGAGTCTTTATATCCTATTCCCGCATGCTCATTGTGTCCTTATCCATATTGATTATGGTGGTTTTATATCTCTTAGTCCGTTTCACCAAAGTTGGTCTTGCCATGAGGGCAGTCTCCGAAGATAAGGAGACCGCCGCTTTAATGGGAGTGAACGTCAACCGCACGATATCCACAACGTTCTTTATCGGCTCTGCCCTGGCTGGAATCGCCGGGGTGATGGTCGGTTTCTTTTATCTTCAGATTCGTGTTGATATGGGTTTCGTCCCAGGGATCAAGGCGTTCACGGCAGCCGTCCTTGGAGGTATCGGCAGCATTCCCGGTGCCATGCTTGGCGGCTACATTTTAGGGCTTGTTGAAACGCTGAGTGTGCAGGTCCTTCCCGCTGTCTACAAGGACGTGGTGGCATTTGTTGTGCTGATCCTTACATTGATCTTCATGCCCAGTGGTTTACTGGGACACCGAAAATTCCAAAAGAAGCTATAGGGAAGAACATGACAGTATTTACTAGAATTTCCGCAATAGTCTCCCGGGCGTCGTGGATCAAATGGATTTTTATCCCAGTGTTCCTCGTCGCCCTCGTGATCATGCCATTTCTTCCCTTCCCTCAGGTGAATCTCTGGGTGCGCATCCTGGGTTATGCCGGGCTATACATCCTGTTGGGATTGGGATTGCTCATCCATGTTGGCTTTGCAGGGCTGCTGGACCTAGGATTTGCTGCCTATTACGGCATTGGTGCTTACCTTTACGCAATACTCGCCTCGCAGCAATTCGACATCCACATGCCCTTTTGGATTATGCTGGTTGTTGGCGGACTGGTCGCCGCCCTGGTTGGCGCGTTGATTTCCATCCCGGTCTTGCGCTTGCGCGGTGATTACCTCGCCATTGTCACGCTGGGATTCGGCGAGATCACCCGCCTGCTGCTGCTCAACCTGCGCGGCATCACCAATGGTTCACAAGGCATCATCCGTATTGATAAACCTGAGCTCTTTGGGATGACCTTTAACACAGGCACCCATTTTTATTTTTTGATCATCGCTTTGATCATCTTCTTTGTCTTCATCACCAATCGCCTTATCCATTCCAAAATTGGCCGCGCCTGGCTGGCTATCCGCGAGGACGAGGACGTGGCTGAGATCTCCGGGGTGAACACGGTCTGGTACAAGCTGCTGGCGTTTGCCCTGGGGGCTTTCATCGGCGGAGTGGGAGGCGTGGTATTTGCCGCCTGGCAGGGATCCATTTTCCCAGATAACTTCAGCCTGCTTTCTTCCATTAATATCCTATGCCTGATCATCCTCGGCGGATTGGGGAACCAGTACGGCGTCATCCTTGGAGCGCTCGGACTGATTGCCCTGCCGGACATGCTGCGTGGTTTTTCTGATTTCCGTATGTTGATATTTGGCATCCTCCTCGTGGTGATGATGATCCTCAAACCCAACGGTTTTCTCCCGCGTGTACCCCCGAAGTTTGAGTCGCGCATTGGCGAGATTATGGCCGCTGAAAAGGACCAGGTATGACCAACGCGCTGCTGTCCATAAGAAATCTCACCATTAATTTCGGCGGGATCAAAGCGGTGGATGATTTATCCTTCGATGTCCCGACCGGTTCCATCTGCAGCCTGATCGGTCCTAACGGGGCTGGCAAAACAACGTGTTTTAACTGCGTGACGGGATTCTATAAACCTGATGCCGGCGAGATCCTGCTGGATGGAGATAATATCGCAGGGTTGCCTTCACATAAGATCGCGGAACGGGGCGTTGGCAGGACTTACCAGAACATCCGCACTTATGCCAGCCTCACCGTCCTGGAAAACATCCTCGGCGGGCAGCACATCCGCCTCAAGACCAATCTCTTCGACACCATAGTGCACACCCCGCGATTTTTCAGGGAAAACCGATCCGCTCTCATCCAGGCCGGCAAGATCCAAAAGATAATCGGTCTCACCGGGTTTGGCGATCAACTCGCCCGCAACCTGCCGTACGGTGCGCAGCGGCGCCTGGAAATTGGCAGAGCGATCGCCTGCCAGCCTAAATTACTCCTGCTGGATGAACCCTCCGCGGGGATGAACCCAACGGAAACACGCGATCTTGCCCAACTGATTCGCCAACTGCGTGACAGCCTCGGGCTTACGATCCTCATCATTGAACACGATATGTCCTTGATCATGAGCATCAGCGAACAGGTGACCGTGCTGGACTTTGGACAAAAAATCTCTGAAGGTAAACCTGAACAGGTTCAAAAAGATCCACGAGTGATCAAAGCTTATCTTGGAAGCACTTCTTTTCGAAAATGACAAATACAAATGACATGCTCATAAACCTAAAACCTGCTGGATGGAACTCATGACGTTACTGATCGTAGAAAATATTCAAACATATTACGGAAAGATTCGCGCCATCGACGGTGTCTCGCTGAACGTCGAATCCGGAGAGATCGTCTGCCTGATCGGCGCAAATGGCGCGGGCAAGACCACCACCCTAAAATCAATCTGCGGACTGCAAAAACCTGCGGTGGGGAAAATCCTTTTTTCGGGAGAAGATCTAACGAAGGTTCCTCCTCATGAAATTGTTACCAGGGGAATTGCGCTGGTGCCCGAAGGACGGCATGTGTTTTCCCGCTTAAGTGTCAAAGAAAACCTGGCGATGGGGGCATTCAGCCGCAACGATCAAAAAACAATCCGGGAAGATTACGAAAAAATGTTCACCCTCTTCCCCCGTTTGAAGGAACGCTCCAGGCAGCTCGCAGGCACATTGTCTGGTGGAGAGCAACAAATGTTAGCCATCGCCCGGGCGCTTATGGCTCACCCGCGACTGCTGCTCCTGGATGAACCCTCGATGGGCCTGTCACCAATTTTATTGGAAAGTATCTTTGATATCATTCGCGAGATCAACAAGAATGGCACAAGTATTCTGCTGGTTGAGCAGAATGCGCTTATGGCGCTCTCGATTGCCAACCGGGGATATGTTTTGGATACAGGTAAGGTGGTCTTGAGCGGTGCCGCCAGCGAACTGGTTCACAACCCGATGGTGATCAACGCCTACCTGGGCGGCGAAACTGTAGCGTAACAATAACCCGGAGACTTATCTCCGGGTTTTTTTATCCCGCCAGGAATCTTCCAATGACGACTGCCAGGAATAATCCGCCAGAAAGCATAGCCCCCCACAACACTTCTTTACTGCCGTGGGCATCCATGAGGGTGTAACCGGATGTGGAATCAGGGGCGATTGCCATGCTATACAACGGACCCGCCACCCAGGCAAAGATAAATCCGCCTGCCAATCCGCCGAGGTGACCCCAGTTATCGATCCCGGGGGATAACCCGAGGACCAGATTAACCAGGATGACCAGGCCCAGGTTCATCAGCATTCCACGGGCGCGGGAACCGAACAATTTACGGTTCTTATAAATGAATACCGCTTCGGCTGCCACCAGGCCAAATACCGCGGTGGATGCACCGATGGATGGGCTTGGTGAAAGAATAAATGAGAGCACATTGCCGGTGAACCCGGCAAGGATGTATAAGAGTAGAAACCGCCAGTGCCCGTAATGCCGCTCCAGCGACGAGCCAATGACATACAGTGCGTACATATTGAAGCCGATGTGCATGATGCTGCCGTGCAGCAGCATGGGGGTGAACAATCGCCACAACTGCCCCGCCAGGATAAGCTCGTTTACCTTGGCGCCCAACATGTAAGGCCAGTCGTAATGATTCGGGCTTAAGTATTGCGAAAGGTACTGCAACCCAAAGGAGAGAATCGTTAAGCCAATAATGGTAAAGGTTACCGTGGGTTTTATATCAGAATTGCTGAACCTCACCTGGACGCGCGTGGGGTTACCCTCCGCCGGTGGATTTATGGGTGTATTTTGATCAGACATTTAAATGATTTTCCTGTGTTGAACGCGGTGGTGTTCCACTTTGATAATATCGATGATGTCATCAACAGCCTTCTCGAGCAGGTCATCAGCATTGATCACTATATAATCGAACATCCCGATTTGAGTTAATTCTTTTTTAGCTGTCTCGATGCGTACCTTGAGGTTTTCGGGTGTTTCCGTATTGCGCGCCATCAACCTTCCGCACCATTCCTCTTTTGTCTTTGGGAGCAGGAAGATCAAAACTGCTTCCTTGTAGAGGTTGCGCAGAGTTTCTGCTCCCTGCACATCCACCTTGATGACCACATCCCGGCCGCTCAAAAGAGCTTCATCGATCTGCCAGCGCGGAATGCCTTTATAGTCATCATAGACCAGGGCATATTCTGCGAATTCACCGTTGTCAATGCGCTGCTTGAATTCTTTTTTGGAGTAAAAAAAATAATCCTTGCCGTCCACTTCGTTCTGGCGCGGAGGCCGGCTGGTGGCGGTCACTACATAATGCAGCGGCAGGTCCCTGCGGCGCATCCCCTTGAGGACTGCGTCCTTGCCCACCCCTGATGTGCCCGAAAGCACGATCAGCAGTGGTTGGGGGTGATAAAGATCAAATGACAACTCTTCTTTCGGCATTAACCACCATTTTCCGGTTCAAATTGATGTAATGAGAAGATTATAATGGATATTATCTTTTTCGCCTGAGGTTCCGATGCCCGTTTATGATTTCCGCTGCCAGGATTGCCGTAAAAGGTACGACCACTATCTCACCTACGCTGAGTACGATGGATATTCTCCCCTGTGTCCGCACTGCGGTTCCAAAAATGTGCAGCGTATCATCCGGGCGGTGAGGGTGGCAACCAACGACATTTCGCGCCTGGAAGAAATGGCTGATCCGGAGAATATGGCAGCCCTCGAGGATGACCCCCGCCGTCTTGGCAGGATGATGCGCGACATGCGCGAGCAGGTCGGCGCAGACGACCTTCCCGGTGAATTTGACGAGGTGGTTGACCGCCTCGAAAAGGGTCAAAGCCCCGAAGAGATCGAGAAAGACCTGCCGGACCTGGCCTCAGCTCCGGGAGTGGATGATTAACCTGTAATCGACGATGTAGAATCTATTTCCCTACAGCTTTGAGCAGGTCTTCATAGCTGTTCATCTTGCCTATCGCGCGCAGGAATTCTGCCAGGGTTGAACTTTGCGCTCGAAAATCCCTCACAGCCTCCCCCACTGGGTCTTCACCGGCAGCGCTCACCGGGCTGTCGGCGTACGCGCCGTAAAAGGCAAAATATGCCTGGTTCAACTTACGGATGAGGTACCCGTGATCCACAAAAACCTGGCGGCGCTGCTCCATATACTTTTCTGCTTCATCTATACGCCCCTCTTCCAGTAATTTATCCACCCGGATGCGCGTCAGGTGCATTTCCGCATTGAAATTAAAAGCATCATCCTCGATGGGTGCGGATTTTTTACCTGCCTGGTTCCTAATGGAAGCCAATTCTGGATAGTACAAGCGTATCACCGCCTGCCCGATCTCGTTCCCGGCAATTGAGGCAGTGGTTTCATTCATTGTCCTTAATTCCGGGGTGGTTTCATAGTTCAATCCAAGCACCCGCATGGTGAGGTAATTGTGCGTCCATTCGTGGGCAATGGTATTGACCACCCAGTCGAAGCTGGAGGTGCGCATGATCATGGTCGGGTAAACACCAATGCCACCGGTACCCACCACCAGGGCAGATTGCCCGGTTTTGTCCTCCACGTTTTCTTCCAGCCGGCTCATTTCTTCCAGGGTCATATCCGCCATCAGGGAGATGCTGACCTCCTGCACGATCTTCCCCCGCGGTGATGTTATTAACGAGCGTGGTGTGGCGGAGGTGTGGAACAGAACTGGCGGCAGGACTTCGCCAAACCTGGGGATCCCCATCGTGATCAGGGTTTCAGCGACCTGCTGCTGCAGGATGGCTTCAACGATCGGATCCAGTCTGGCGAGCGTTGACTGCAACTCCTCCTGCAGGGCAAGTTTTTCAGCGGCTGCCTCACGCGGATTGTCAACAGATGGGTCCGAGTAGATTTGCTGGACCTGTCCCTGGACAGTTTCGAGTTGTTCGACCAGGTCAAAATATCTTACGACCACCTGGTGCTGCTTTGCCGCAGTTAACCGTTGAGTAACGCCAATTCCCGCTTCTGCAGCTTTAACTTCAACTGCTTTTAGTGTCCATGCGATATAATCAAACTCGAGTTTCCGGGTTAACTGACGTGCCTGATCCTTCGGCGTTGAGATCACAACCGCCGATTCGGTGAGAGCGATCATCACAGCACATAAGAATACCAGTAACCAGAATATCTTTCTAATACGATTCATACATTATTCTTACCTGCGATTATACCGGATGCATTATGATAATTTTGGGTAATTAAATATAGAACTGGGATGGAAAAATGAAGAAGTCATCACGTAAGGTCGTATGGATCATTGGGATCCTTGTGGTGTTAGCAGTCGCGGCAATAATTGTGATCACCAGGATAAACAAGCAAAACGCAGCCAGCGCCAGTGTTCAGACACAAACACTTGAAAAAGGGAATTTGCTGGCCATTGTGGGAGCCACCGGCTCCGTGCACGCCAATCAGACAACCACCCTGAACTGGCAGACCAGCGGACGGGTTGCAGCCATCAACGTGGCTGCTGGAGACACTGTGGCAGCGGGCCAAACCCTGGCTGAACTGGCAGAGACCTCACTCCCCCAGAGCGTGATCCTGGCAAAAGCCGAACTGGTGAATGCCCAGCGCAGTCTCGAAAACCTGGTAAATTCAAGTGCCAACCAGGCACAGGCGCAGCTTAACCTTGCCAACGCCCAGCAGGCATATAACAACGCCCTCTGGAATAGACAGGCTTCCAACACCACGCGGGTGGTCAACCCGGATCAGGTGGACGCTGCCAGCGCCGCCGTTACCCTGGCGCACGACAAAGTGGATAAAGCCCAGGAATATTACAACCGCTTCTCTGAGAGTCCGGATTCTGACCCGTTGAAGGCTGGCGCATTGAGCAACCTTGCCAACGCCAAAATCGCTCTCCAGACAGCCCAGAAAACGCTTAATTACTACACGCAATCCCCAAATACCCAGGAAGTCTCGATCTCCGAAGGCAAAATTGCCTTGGCCAAAGCCCAGCTGGATGATGCTCAGCGTGAATGGGATCGCTTGAAAAATGGCACCGACCCTGATGACATTGCTGCCGCCCAGGCACGCATTAACTCCATTCAAGCCACAATCGATATGTCCAGGCTTACTGTCCCATTTGACGGTACTGTTACAGAAGTGAAAAATTTACCTGGTGACCAGGTAAACGCTGGTGGTGTTGCCTTCCGCATTGATGACCTCTCGCGCATGCTGGTGGACGTAATGGTTCCGGAGGTCGACATTAACAGCATCAAGGTTGGTCAGGCAGTGGACCTGACGTTTGACGCCATTTCCAGCCGGTCTTACACCGGCAAGGTGGTTGAGGTGGCGCTTGTGGGAACCAGCACTGCGGGAGTGGTGAATTTTGAGGTAACCATTGAGATCCTCGACGCGGACGAACAGGTTCTCCCCGGCATGACCGCCGCGGTGAATATCGTTATCAGTAATCTCAAGGATATTCTTCTCATCCCCAACCGCGCGGTGCGCCTGGTGGATGGAAAACGCGTTATTTACCTGATGAAAAACGGTGTCCAGACCGCCGTTGAAGTTGAAATTGGCGCATCTTCAGATACGATGAGTGAGTTTGTTTCGGGTGATGTGAAAGAGGGTGATGTGATCATCCTCAACCCGACAATCGATTTTTCCGGCTTCTCCAGCGGCAGACCCCCCTTCTAGGACAACGATGCCAGATTTCGTTATTGAAACAAAGGATCTAAGAAAGATCTATCAAATGGGGCAGGTGGAAGTCCGGGCGCTTGATGGCGTTACTTTTAATATCGAGCGTGGAGACGTAGTCGCCATCATGGGACCATCCGGCTCCGGCAAGTCTACCCTGATGAACCTGCTGGGTTGCCTGGACAGACCAACCAGCGGCAGCTATTCACTGGACGGAGAACTCGTGCAGGATCTGGACGACGACCAGCTCGCCAGCATCCGCAACCGTAAGGTGGGTTTTGTTTTTCAGAGTTTTAACCTGCTGCCGCGTGCTTCTGCGCTTTCCAACGTTGAACTCCCCATGCGCTATGCCGGCATCATCAAGAAGGACCGTGTTAATATTGCCACAGACGCCCTAGAATCAGTTGGGCTCTTCGACCGCATTCATCACCGGCCTACCGAACTTTCCGGCGGGCAGCAGCAACGCGTGGCAGTAGCCCGAGCTCTTGTGAATGAACCCGCCATCCTTATGGCTGATGAACCCACCGGAAACCTGGATTCCAAATCAGGGAAAGAAATATTGGAACTATTATTGAATCTCAATAAGCAGCGCGGCACAACGCTGATCATTGTTACTCACGATCCCGCAATTGCCAAGCATTCGCGACGCATCATCCGCCTGCGCGACGGTCTGATCGAGGAGGATAGTCAATGAACCTCGGTCAAGCCATTCTGGAAGCGCTTGAAAGCCTTGCATCCAACAAACTGCGTTCCATCCTTACCATCCTGGGCATCGTGATCGGTGTTGGCGCTGTGATTGCCATGCTGGCAGTTGGCACCGGAGCGCAGGATACCATCACCGGTTCCATCAGCGGAATTGGCAGCAACCTCTTATTCGTCTTTCGCGGCAACCAGACCACCGAGGTTTCAAGGGTGGAGCCTTTAACACTTGAGGATGCTGAAGCCATGCTCGATCAATTCCAGGCTCCCTCAGTAGATAAGGTGGCGCCGGTTGTAAATGACGACGTGAAGATCTCCTATGCTGGCAAATCGGTATCAACCTCGTTATCTGGTGTCACCCCGGCGTATGCCGATGCCCGCAATTATGCGGTAACCGAGGGCGAATTTATCACTGAGGATCAGTATTTGGGTCAGGCATCGGTGGTGTTGATCGGACCGGATATCGCTGACGAATTATTTGACCGCCGCGAAGGATTGGTTGGCGAAACTGTGCGCATCGAAGGGCAGCCTTTTCGCATTACAGGCATCCTGGAATCCAAAGGCGGATCGGCTTTTGGGTCACAGGACAATGTGATCATGGTGCCGTTCTCCACTGCTCAGGCGCGCATCACCCGGCGAAGTTTCAACCGCGTCGATCTCATCCTGGTGAGTGTCCTCAGCGCGGATCAGATGACGCAAGCCACGGAAGAAATATCGCAGATCCTGCGCAATCGTCACCGCACAAAGATCGGTGAGGATGATTTTACAGTCTTCTCCCAACAGGATTTTGTCAGTACAGCCAAAACCATCACCGGCGTGCTCACTATCTTCCTGGGTGGTATTGCCGGCATCTCCCTGCTTGTTGGGGGTATCGGCATTATGAATATCATGCTGGTGTCAGTCACTGAGCGCACCCGCGAGATCGGTCTGCGCAAAGCCCTCGGCGCACGCAAAAAAGATATCCTCATCCAGTTCCTCACGGAATCTTCCCTGCTCAGCCTCTTTGGCGGAGTTGTAGGCATTGGCCTTGGCTGGTTGATCGCCTTCGTGGTCGGCAAGATTGCTGCTGCCAGCGGAACACCCTTTTATCCCAAAGTCGGCCTTGAAGCCGTGTTATTGGCAACGCTATTTTCCACAGCGGTAGGCTTGTTCTTCGGCATCTACCCGGCTAACCGCGCAGCCAACCTTGAACCCGTTGAGGCGCTGCGCTACGAGTAAACAAAAACCGGAGGCTGTGAAAAGCACTCCGGTTTTGTTTTTCCCCCATATTTACATCCTAAACTGGTTCCTCAGGGATTACGATCATCAGGATGATGTACGCAAAAAACGTACCCCCCACGAAAAGCAGTCCCAACAGGAACAACAGCCGCACCATAGTCGCGTCTATGTTGAAATAATTTGCCAATCCTCCGCAAACTCCGCCAATACGGCGGTCAGCGCGTGAACGGTACAACTTTTTCGGTGATTCTTCCATTTTTGTCTCCTTTATTGAACAGGGGGTTCAGGGATAACGACCCACATCACCAGGTATGCCCAGAACATCAATGAGCCGGTAAGGAAAAATCCAGCTACGAACATAATACGCATCACGGTCGGGTCTACATTCAGATACTCACCCAAACCGCCGCAGATTCCGGCGATCTTTTTATCGAGTGTGGAGCGGTACAATTTCTTTGTCTCTGCCATACCAAATCTCCTGATTGATTAGATACCTTACATACGAGGAATACTTTTTAAAAGTTGCGCCGAGGACCGTAAAACGGGTAAAACTCCGTTACAATAAGATGAGTAGTATTGCTCAGCGCAACTTATCATGGAGGTACCCGTGTCTGCCAAGAAAACACCGCAAACTCAAAAACTTTTAAAACTAATCGAGAAAGCTCCCTTTACTCCCGAAGAGAAAACAAAATGGCAGGACTCGCTGCAGGAATTTGGTCTTACTGAAGAACTCGCCAATGAGATCCACGAAAAACTAACCGCGCTGACAACTGAAAGTTTCAGCAGCGACTGGGAAAAAGCCCGTTTCAGCATGGACCTGGCTGCTATTCTACGGCAGTGGCGCATGTCGCAGGGCAGTAAGCAATTTAAACATAACCGCTAACCCCATCGCGCTCGTCAACGTCTACTTCCCCTATGGGCATGCCAACACCCTCCCATCCCCGCAGCCAACGGTTAACATCTGATATTTTTTTATTCCTGGCTGCCATTGTATGGGGAGGTGGTTTTGTGGCACAACGCACCGCATCCATAAACCTGGGATTCTTCAGTTTCAATGCCGTGCGCTTTCTGCTGGCGGGAGTGGTCATGCTCCCGTTCATCCTCCCCCGTCTCAAAACAGTATCGCGCAAATACCTTTGGATCATCCCTGCAGGAATTCTTTTGTATGGCGGCAGCGCCTTGCAGCAGGCGGGTATCGAAACCACTTCTGCCGGCTCAGCTGGGTTCATCACCGGGGTGTATGTTGTCCTGGTGCCGCTTCTGCTGGCAATTTTCTGGAAGGTAAAGACCAAACCCATCATATGGCTGGCAGCGCTCGCAGCTTTAGGCGGTACGTACCTGCTTTCCACGGGCGGTGTCAACCCAAAACCTTCCACTGGCGATCTAATTGTCCTTGCGGGGTCTTTCGTGTGGGCAGCCCATGTTATTGTCGTCGGGTTGGCTGTTAATGAACTGGATGTGTTTGTTTTTTCCGTGGGTCAATTCCTCCTTTGCGGTATTCTTCATCTTGGATCTTCGTTCTTCACCACACCTCCGGACCTCCAAAATATCCTTATCTCCCTGCCCTCCATACTATATGCCGGGCTGGGATCCGTCGTTCTCGGTTTCACCCTGCAGGCGGTGGGGCAAAAACATGCCCCTTCGGCGGATGCCGCCCTTCTGTTAAGCCTTGAAGCAGTGTTTGCGGCACTGTTTGGCGCTTTAATCATCGGCGAGCGCATGAATCCCATTCAAATCCTTGGATGTGTTATCATCATGGCATCCATCCTGGGGGCACAACTAATCATGCTCCGCTCTACAAAAAAAGTGGTGGAGAAACCTGCAATTTAATTACAATCATTCGATAAATATGACAATCATTCTTGACACTAAAAAATGCCTGTGTTAAAGTAATTTGGTATTATCAGATTCAAAGGGAGTAACAAAATTGATCCATCCTAAAAGACAGGCACTGATAGACCGGATGCATGCTCTTCAGCAGTCCTCTCCAGATATTGAGGCGGCTGCCGTGGTGAGCATCGATGGTCTTATTATCGCCTCTGCTTTATTGCCGGAAATGAGCGAAGACAGGGTATCCGCCATGTCTGCCGCCATGCTCTCACTCGGTGAGCAGATCAGCAAGGAAATGGGACGTGGTTCTCTTGAAATGGTACACATCAAGGGTGATAATGGCTACGTGGTGCTAATGGCTGTAGGTGAAAAAGCCGTCCTCACAGCGCTGGTCAATCAACAAGCCAAGCTTGGCATGATCTTCCTGGATATGCGCCACACAGCCGATGATCTATGCAGCATTCTTGCCCAGGATTTTAGCGGGTAAGCCATGGCAGACGGACTTTTTCTCCCCAACCGTTTTGTGCGTACCACCATCAATGCCCTTCAGGAAGTCGTCGGCGTTGGGGCGATGAAAACGATCTACCGCCAGGCTGACCTCCCCGACCTGGGCGAAAACCCTCTCCCCGACACCATGAATTGCGAATTTTCGTTCGCAAATTTTTCCCGCCTGTTCAATTCGCTCAATGAAGTAATGGGGCGCCGCGGTGGAAGATCTCTCTCCATCCGGGCAGGCCGGATTTGCATGAGGCTCAGCGGGCTTACCTTTGGCACCAGTCCACTTTCCGCTACCATGCCTCCAGTGACCAGCACAACTGACTTATTGCTTGTACGCCTGAACCGCCTCTCAAATTTCCTCAATTCGGTCAGCGACATGCGCACCCTTGTTTGTAAACGCGAGGGTCAGCCCGGTTATGAATTCCTCATCCGCCAATGCCCCAATTGTACTAACCGCACCGCCGAAGAATCAGTCTGCGGTTTCTTTGAAGGGTTACTGGATGAGGCAGTGAAGGAATTTTCATTTAAAGATACTTACCAGGTCGTAGAAATTGAATGCCTGGCAGCAGGATCACCCGCGTGCAAGTACATCATCACTGAACCTGAAGCTAACACCGAACCAGTTCTCCACAAGGAGAATTAATGAGCCTGGCTGTCATCATCCCCACTTACAACGAAATAGACAACCTTCCCAAGATCATAAATCGCATTCTTGCGCTGCCCATCAAAGATTTGCGCGTGCTCATCATTGACGACAATAGCCCGGATGGTACGGGCAGGATCGCGGATGAGCTCTCCCGCACATTCCCCGGGAAGGTGGAAGTCATTCATCGCACCGGCAAGTTGGGCCTGGGGACCGCCTATGTGATGGGTTTTCTACATCTCCTGAAAACGGATGTGCAAAAGATCGCCCAGATGGATGCGGATTTCTCTCACCCTCCGGAAAAACTGGTTGAATTTGAACAGGCGCTGGAGAGCGCGGACCTGGTCATCGGTTCCCGTTACATCGAGGGTGGTAGTTTGGATCATGCCTGGCCTGCCTGGAGAAAATTTCTCTCCCGCTTTGGCAACGAATATTCCCGGGCTATTTTGAGTGCTAAAACACGGGATATGACAGGTGGTTATCGCTTGTGGAAACGCGAAGTCCTTAACGCCATCCCCCTCGACCAGATCCGCTCCAACGGTTATATCTTCCAGGTTGAAATGGCATTCCTCGCCACCAAACTGGGATTTAGGATCAAGGAATTGCCCATCCATTTCGCTGAACGCAAGTATGGTCAATCCAAAATGAACCTCAGGATCCAGGTTGAAGCCGCTCTGCGTGTCTGGCAACTTCGCTCGCGTTACCGCCACCTTCATTAAATTCAAATTTCTACAAGGAGACTATGGAAAACACAGAATTACAATTTTTTCTGGGTGCCTTGAAATTCGCCTCTGAAAAGCATATCCTGCTCAAACGCAAGGATGTTGAACGAACCCCTTACATTCACCACCCAATCCGTGTAGCAGAATTAATCTGCCGCGTTGGAGGAGTTTATGATCCTGCCATTTTGAGCGCTGCGCTTCTGCATGACGTCCTGGAGGATACAGACACTAACGAAGAGGAACTTGCCGACAGGTTCGGCACTGAGGTGGCTGGCATTGTAAAGGAAGTTTCAGACGATAAAAACCTGGATAAGAAAACCCGTAAAGAACTGCAGATCCAACACGCGCCTCTTCTAACCAATAAAGCAAAAATAATCAAGCTGGCTGACAAGATTTGCAATGTCAAGGATATTGGTTCTCATCCCCCGGCCACCTGGGACCTGGAGGAACGGTTGCGGTATCTCGAATGGTCTCAGAATGTTGTGGCCGGTCTCAGGGGTATTAATCAACCGATGGAAGACCTTTTTGACCAGACTCTGGCTAATGCCAGGCAAAAGGTTACCGGCTGACACGGAACTGAATCATCAGGGTTAAGTAGCTGCCGTTGTTCTGGCGGATTGAAAACCATCGTATTCCCCTACCAAAGTGCGCCATTCCACCAGGTCCAGCGTTTGCGCCCTCCTGGCCGGATCGATCCCCGCGGATTGCAGCAACTCTTCAGCCTGAGGGGGTGATAAATGCAGTCCCGCTGCCATGGTGTTTCTGAGCATCTTGCGTTTCTGAGAAAACCCCGCCTTCCCCAGACGGAAGAAAAGTGCCAATTGCCTGTATGTCACCAACGGTTCGGGGAAAAAATCACCCCTTATCGTGACAGAG
>CAZSGL010000030.1:0-18587 GCA_964606265.1 uncultured Anaerolinea sp.
CTGCTGGCGTTTGGCGTCACCTACTGGATGGGCGAGGAAATGGTGGGTTCCTACTGGGAGGCTTTGGCTGGTCTCCTGACCAGTATCCCTTCAGCCCTCGGGTCGGTGGTCATCGTTTTCATCATCCTGCAGCACTTTGGTGTTCAGCCCAAACTGGATGATGAACCCTGGGATCCCCGCACTCTGCCCATCATTGACGAGGATGAAACCATCAAAAAAGGCAAACGAGTCTTTGGCATCGTTGCCGGAAGTATCCTTTTGGCGGTGCTGGCGGTCTTCCGTGATAAGCTCGGCATCTACATGTTCCCCGGCGGCACTTTTTACCCAAACCCGGTCCTCACGCAATACCTTGGCTGGATGATCCTTTCTCTTCTAGCCAGTATCGGCTTGGAAATTTACCTGCTTTGGCAGGGACGCTGGACACTGGGCAGCCGCATCGCCCGCGTGGTGATTAACCTGGCTTCGATCGTATTGCTGGTATTGCTGGTGCAAGGACATACAGCCTGGCTGGCAGCTCACGGTTCAACCGGGTTCTTTGCGAGCATCAGCAGCATGGCAGATTCGCTTACTGGTAACTTCCAGGTGTTTACCATGGAAGCCTTCCGCATGGCGTTCGGGGTGGCGCTCATTGTCACCTGGATTGAAACCATCGTTCTACTGATCAAACTGATACGTCCACTGGTGAGGAAAGAAACCCTGCCGGGGATTGTGGTCAAATAATTCAGTGGAAAATTTAGACAAACAGGGCGTGAGAACGCCCTGTTTTCATAAAGCGCCGATTCAATCTGATACGTCGAGCAGCAACAATAAATGATCCCGGATCATCCTGCGCACAAATCCGTCAACTGTGTCCGGGGGCAGACCAGGTTCCAGTGCAATATTGAAGACCTGCCCAAACCTTATGCACAACCTACCGGATCTTTCCTGTACCACGACTGGAAGCAGTTGGAATCCCATGCGGTTGAGATGAAGGATGAATTTACCTCCACCGCTGGGGGCCATGCCTATCCACTGGTCCGGGCTGTCTTGCCCTTCAGGCGCAAGACCGATGACTGCAGATGGGTGTGCGCGCCCGAACTCGATCACTCGCCGCACAGCGGCAGCCCTGGAACGCGGATTGCTGAAGCCTTCCACCGTGGACGGCATGGGCAAAAATCCATAAACCTCATTGATGCTTGCCAGAACGAACTTCATTAACGGGCGCAGCAAAAATCCAAGCGGGTTGCCTGTAAACGCCCACTCTTCGGACATGATAAAGGTGATTTCGGTTTGAATGGATGCTGATAGCGAAAGGGCGATCCAGGCTGTACTGAAACCCGGACGGGCATAATGGTTTACAACAACCACATACCCACCGGAAGCCGGAATGTTCGTCAATCCCTCCACAATTACCGGAGGTGTGATCCTACCGGTCAAACGCAGTGCATCTGCACGGAAGGATCTTTTCCGGTGGCACATCCTCGCGAGAATCACCTTGAGAACAACAGGAATAATAGAAGTATACCTGGGGTAAGACTTTGGATGTGGATTCATGCCTTCATTTTACAGTCTAAAAGGGCTGCTTCAGGTAGAATTACACTCATGATCTCACTCAGTCTGAACCACATTCATTTGATCCTCGGGGCAAAAACCATTTTCAAGGAGCTGGATTGGGAAATCCAACACGACCAGAAGATCGGCTTGATCGGACCCAATGGAGCGGGCAAGTCCTCGCTCTTTAAACTGATCACCGGCGAATACACTGCCGAAAAGGGGGGAGCGGTTACCCGCGCGCGCGGGGTGAGCGTGGGCTACCTGGCGCAGGATCCGCAATTGGATGCGCACATGACCGGCTTTGAAGCTGCCCTGCAGGGAAATCCGCGGGCAGGCGAGGTGACCAATGCGCTGGCGGAAGTGGAAGAAAGCCTCAGTAACAAAACAGTCTATGAGAACGAGAAACGCCTGGCACAAGTGTTGGAAAGACAACAAACTTTACTGGTGGAATACCAGGCTCTTGGGGGTGACCAGTACCCGCTTAAAGTTCGCGAGGTTCTGCGCGGTTTGGGATTGAAAGCGGGAGAAGAGGATAAACCCATCGGAGTGTTGAGCGGCGGGCAGAAGAAACTCATCGGGCTGGCACGCCTGCTGTTGAGCGCCCCGCATGTGCTGCTGCTCGACGAACCGGATAACCACCTTGACCTTGCCGGCAAACAGTACCTCGAGCGTTTCATCCAGAATTACCCCGGGGCGGTGGTGATCATCTCGCATGACCGCTACCTGTTGGATGCCGTGGTGACGCACATCGCCGAATTGGAAGACGGCAAACTGACCATGTTCAGCGGAGATTATTCCTCCTTCATTATGGATAAGCAGCAGCGAATGGCGCGCCAGAATGAGCTCTACAATGTGCAGCAGCGCCAGATCACACGCATCGAGACTGCCATTAAGCGTTACGCCCTGTGGGCAAAAACCTACGACAGTGAGAAATTCGCCAAGCGCGCCAAAGCCATTCAGAATCGGCTGGACCACATGGACAAACTGGACCGACCGCTGATGGAACGCCGGCGCATGGAGCTAAAACTCCACGGATGGCGCGGCTCGCAAAAGGTACTCGAATTCAAGAACATCAGCAAAGCCTTCGGTGAGCGCAAAGTCCTGCAGCATGTGCAACTGGTGCTGCACCATGGCGAACGCGTGGGTGTGATCGGTCCCAACGGCACGGGTAAATCTGTGCTGCTGCGCCTGGCGTTGGGGACACTCGAGCCGGACGCCGGGGATGTGGTGGTGGGTCCAAGCGTTGCGCCCGGTTATTATGCCCAGGAACACGAGACCCTGGATGGCGAGCAAACCGTGCTCGATACCGTACGCCTGGCGGGGAACATGAGCGAGAGCAACGCGGTAGCGCTGCTGGGGCGTTACCTGTTCGATTACCGCATGTGCAGCCAGAAGGTCAAGGATCTTTCAGGCGGGGAACGCAGCCGGCTGCAATTGCTGCTGGTGGTCCTGTCAAAGGCGAACTTCCTGTTGCTGGATGAACCCACCAATAATCTCGACATCGCCTCAGCGGAAGTGCTCGAGGCTGCCCTGGCAGAATTCGAGGGCACGGCGCTGATCATCTCACACGACCGCTACTTCCTCGACCAGGTGGTTGACCGCATCCTGGTGGTGGAGGAGGGCAGGGTGGTCAGTCACCCGGGCGGCTACAGCGACTGGCTGGCACGGTAGGCTTTCCCGAAGTAATCCCGAAATAGAAATCAAAAGCATTCCTGCTAAATGCACAAGCTGACAAAGGTAATTTACAGTTGCGATAACGGAAAGTCCTTAGCTAAACAGATTTACACTTCCACCCAGGATGAAAAAGATGAAAAAAAACTCGATCGAACTCCTCTCTAGCCAAATACTGGATGAAAATGATCCTGTACTCCAAGAAATACAGGCACTAGCCAACGGAATGTTCAAGGAAATAGGTTGGCATTATTATGTTGACATTCTTTGGGTGGTTAAAACATTGCTGAACCAGAATATTCTGCCGGGGTCAACGATAGTTGATGCCGGGGCTGGCAATGGCTTGCTTCAATTTATTTTGTCCTGGTATGGATATAACGTAATTAGTGTTGATTTTTCACCCCGAAGATTTAATAGTTTGGAGAAGACGTTTTTTATTTTTGACAAAATCGATACAAGCACAAGATTTTCTCATACCTATATCTCGCACATTAATGAAATCAGTAATGTGAAAAACAAGATTAAGCGTTTGCTGCACTTGATTGGCAAAGGTCGGTTGAACATCTTTTCGGTAGGGAAATTGGCATATCGGAGATACTCATCGAAAAATAAACCCGGAAAAATTAGCCTCTATCAAGCGGATATTCGAAATATGAGTGATATCTCTTCGGAGTCCATTGATGCAGTTGTGTCAATTTCTGCAATTGAACACATGGAGCCGAATTCAATCAACAACGCGATCCAGGAATTTATGCGAATTCTAAAAGCCGACAAACCCATGATCGTTACCACGAGCGCGTCAAAATCAGGTGATTGGTATCATCAACCTAGTGAAGGCTGGTGTTTTTCACTTCAGACGATCTCCTTGATGTTTGGTCTCGAGAATAACGAGGAAATCGAGTTCAGCGAATTTGATAAAATTTTGGCAGAATACAAAGAGAATACGTTTCTAAGAAAAAGACTTGCGAGCGTATATTTTATTTCAGATAAGAATGGGATGCCTAAAGGTGTCTGGAACCCAATGTATATCCCAGTGGGTATTATAAAAACAGAATAAGAGCCTAAGTGGTGTTATAAGATTCTTGCTTAAAGTAACTTCTTAACGAGTTGTGATTACCCTGCCAGGATCTTTTCGATCGCCTCAAGCTCCTCCACGGAAAATTCCAGGTTGTTCAATGTGCCCACGATATCCTTAATTTGGGCAGGGCGGCTTGCTGGTGCGCTAGAAACCAGCCATGCAATAATCCCCTGAGCACAAGGGTTACCCTTTTATTCCAATCAGGAAAAATTAATGCGCATAGCAGTAAGCGCATCTTCCGAATTAAATTCAAAGTTCCGCGAAGGTGATCAACTTGATTTGGAGTATATCGATCCTTTCACGGATCGTGGGGTCCTGCAGGATAGCCAATTCAATTGTGCGCTGTTCGTTGTAATCAGAAATTTCATGAAGCTCGTGATCCATTTTGGCGGGATGGCACATCAGCTCAAAGGTCTTGTGCACCGGGTCGGCTGCAATAGTTTCCAGGACGGTGAGCAGGTATTCCCGGGTAGCTCCCTCGCCATAAAAATCTCCAATAAAGGCATCAGTTGTTGGCGGTAATGCCTGTGCTGTAAACCCAGCATAGTTTTGCTCGGCAGTATCCACCAAATCCTGCGGCAAGTAGAGAGCTGCGTCAACCGGGTTCGGCTCAAAAGGTTTGCGGATAGCGCACTTCAATTGTTCAGCCAGCCTGAGCATGCGCTCGAACATGGCGGGGGTGAAGTAGGAGCAGTGGTGATGGGAGTCAAGGTGGTCAGGGTTCCTGCCGTAGTGGCGCATGAATTTTTCAACCTGGGCGTTCCACTCAGCCCATACCTGCTCCAAATCAATTTGGTTAATCCGCTCAACCAATGCCGGCAGTTTAAGGAAATTGCCCTGGCTATCTACCAATGTGGAAAGGCTATCAGCAGCTAATACTGGTTTACCCGCGGTGAGTACCAGGTGCACTCCAATGCCGAGATTTGGGCATGTCCTGGCCACCACAGTCAACTCCGCCGGGGCAAGCGGACGGTTCATCATGGCGGAGGTGGAGGTGACGATGCCGTACAGGTGCCCCTGGCGGATGCCTGCTGTTACTCCGGGGGTATGCCCGTAATCATCCGCATTAACTATGAGTCTTTTAGCCATGGTTCACTCCTGGGGCATGTGTAATGATAAAAATTGGGTCATTGATCCTTCAAGCGGTCGCGTTTCCGTTTGGCAAGGTAAAGCAGCCCCAGTGCAGCCGCGATACCAATCGCCCAGCCGTATGGCGGGAAAAAAGAATGCACCAGTAATGCTACAATGCCGGTGAAGAGAGCAGCCAGCAGCCAATCGAGCCAATTTAATCCTTGAAAAACACCGGGTTTCTTTTCCATTATTTTCTACGCCCGATCATTCCAGCTTCACATTCTTGTTTGCCACCGTGTTGTCTTCCACGTAGCGGCGCGGCATGGCCAGCGAAGACCAGCCGCCGGCTTCCTGCAGCACAAACGGATCTGTGCCGTGGCGGGCGGCGGAGGTTGCCCAGTAATGGCGGCAGTCGTGAGCTGAAAGCCCGGCAACACCCAGACGCAAACCGAGGAATTCCACCCGTCCGGTAATGGCGCGCTCGCTCATCCCGGCGGTGCCGAGTTCCTCGTTCTTCTTGCTGCGCCGCAGGAGTAGCCCGTCCACTGGCGCATCGCCATTCTCAATGTATGCCGCCAGGGCACTCAGTGTGTCGCGGGTGAGGTGATGCACTTGTTCTTTATTGACCTTGGGGCGGAAAAACCTTAACTCGTGTTCGGCGAGGTTGAAATCGGCGCGGGTGAGCGCGGCAACTTCACCCACACGCAGCCCGTGATCCAGCAGCAGGCACAGCATCAGGGTATCCCGCCGACCCTGGGGGGAATTTGGTTGATTCTTGAGGGCGGCTGCCTGGTCGGGAGTGATTTTGGTCGGCGCGGACTTTTTGAAACCGATGCGCACACGCTCGCGCTTCTGGTCGATGCGCGTTTGTTCGCGGAAGCTGTAGCCCTGCACAGCGCGGATGAGGGCGTACTCCTGCGGCAGGAGCGCCCCGGTTTGCATAGCCAGACGGGCATACGTTTTAATGGTGGAGAGATGTACGTTAATGCTCTGGATTGCGTAACCCTGGGTGAGCTGCCATTTGACGAAAGCTTCCACTAATCCCCATGTGACCGGGCGCCACGCGGCTGGTTCGCTGGAGAGATCCCCTGTGCGCAGTCCCACTACAGCCAGGAATTCGCGGAAGAGCATCAGGTCTGAGTCCTGGCGGCGCAGGGTTTGTTCGGCACGTCGCGAGCGGTAATCACCAAAACGCGAGGCAGCCGCCGCCCGGTTGGCTTTGCCGCCGATCAGGGCAGCCAGTTCCCCCGGCAGCAGGGGCTGGATGGCATCGCGGTCGCCGGGATAATCAGAGTTTGAAGTCATCAAACTGATTGTATCTTAAATCCACCGCCGTTATTGGCTTATGAAATCCTGGTCGAGAATAAACCGGGACAACGGAGCGGCAATACCGCCGAAAAACCTGGAAAAGTCAGCGGCTAAAACTCAATATTGCTACTTGTAATTCTTAAATTGTATTTGTATAATCATCAATTATATTTATTAACAAGTTATAAATGCTGGTGAAAACCTGATGATTTATTACGATTTTGCTGGCGAAACTTCATTATTAATAAACATCAAATGGACTGCAGACCAGGGATCAAAAAAACCATAATTTGATCGATGGTCTATAATTAAAAAGTACTAGCGGTGCCACTGGACCAACCAATTGAACCCATGGAGCAGGCAATGAGCAGCAGGTCAATGGCAAAATCAAATGAAACGATCCTCGAAGTGAAGGATCTAAAAACCTACTTCTACACTGAAGACGGCGTGGTTAAAGCCGTGGATGGGGTAGATTTTTCGGTTAATAAGGGTGAGGTACTGGGTCTTGTGGGAGAATCAGGCTGCGGCAAGAGTGTAAGTTCATTTTCAATCCTGCGCCTGGTGACTCCTCCCGGCAAGATCGTGGGCGGCAAGATCACCTTTGAAGGCAAAGATATTCTCAAACTTTCACAGGATGAAATGGTGAAGATGCGCGGTGACCGCATCTCCATGATTTTCCAGCAACCTCAATCCAGCCTGAACCCGGTCTTCCGCGTGGGAGACCAGGTGGCGGAAGTTTTGATCACTCACAAGGGATTAAAGAAAAAAGAAGCCTGGGATAAAGCGGTTGAGCTTCTAACAAAA
This sequence comes from uncultured Anaerolinea sp., assembly GCA_964606265.1. Lineage (GTDB taxonomy): Bacteria > Chloroflexota > Anaerolineae > Anaerolineales > Anaerolineaceae > UBA6107. Next base: position 7,466 of record CAZSGL010000030.1, read on the forward strand.
GTGGGTATCCCCGACCCGCAGAAAAAAGCCAAATCCTTCCCGCACGAGATGTCCGGCGGGCAGGCGCAGCGTGTAATGATTGCCATGGCGCTAGCGCTCTCGCCAAAATTGCTGATCGCAGATGAGCCCACCACCGCCTTGGATGTGACCATCCAGGCGCAGATCCTGGATCTCATCAACGGGCTGCGCGAGCAAACTGACACCGCTGTCATTCTCATCACACACGACCTGGGCATCATCGCGGAGATGGCAGACCGCGTGGCGGTGATGTACGCCGGCGAGATCGTTGAATACGCCAACGCCGAACCGGTTTTTGCCCAGCCGCTGCACCCCTATACCCAGGGATTGATCGGCTCGATCCCGGTTCTCGGCAAGGTGGTTGACCGCCTTGAGGTTATCCCGGGATTGGTACCGAATTTGGTTAACCTGCCGGCCGGCTGCAGGTTTGCACCGCGTTGTAAACTTAAAGAACAATATGGGCTCAGAATTTGTGAACTTGAAAAACCAGCCCTGATTGAGGTGAAACCGGACCACAAGGTACGTTGCTGGTTGTACGTAGATGGAGCAGGACACACCGCTCCGCTAAAAGTTTAGATTTTCAGCCAAACCACCGGCTTTTATGAGGTTTAATGAGTATTAAAGAGACCACTCAACCCGACGCCTCCCAACATGATCTGATGGAGGTCAGGAATTTAAAGAAGTATTTCCCGGTACGGACGGGCGTGCTGCAGCGCGTTTCAGCTTATGTACAGGCGGTGGATGACGTCAGCTTTAATGTACGCGAAGGCGAGACTCTCGGTCTGGTGGGAGAATCCGGCTGCGGCAAGACCACGATCGGGCGGACAGTACTGCGCCTGACCGAACCAACCTCCGGCAGTGTGCAGTTTGACGGCAGGAACCTGTTCGCGTTGAAGGGCAGGGCACTCAAGGAAGCCCGGCGCGATTTGCAGATCATCTTCCAGGATCCTTACGCATCACTGGACCCGCGTGTGCAGATCGGTGACTCTGTTATGGAGGGGCTGGATATTCACCGGGTGGGCAACAGCAAGGAACGTTTCCAGTTGGTGATCGAGACCCTTAAAAAGGTGGGTCTTGAAGAGTACCACGCCAAGCGCTACCCACACGAGTTTTCTGGCGGGCAGCGGCAGCGCATTGGCATTGCGCGCGCCCTGGCGCTGCGACCGCGCTTCATCGTCTGCGATGAGCCGGTTTCCGCACTGGATGTGTCGATCCAGTCGCAGGTGCTCAATATCCTCAAAGACCTGCAGACCGAATTCAAATTAACTTACCTTTTCATCGCGCATAACCTGGGTGTGGTGGAGCACATTTCCGACCGGGTGGCGGTGATGTACCTGGGCAAAATGGTAGAACTGGCTGACCGCGATGAATTATTCCGCAACCCGATGCACCCTTACACGCGTGCGCTGATGTCTGCCATCCCCATCCCGGATCCCACGCTGAAACGCGAGCACATTATCCTCAAGGGAGATGTGCCCAGCCCGGTAAATCCGCCCAAGGGATGCCGTTTTCACCCGCGCTGCCCAATCGCTGTGGCACAATGCGCGGTCGAAGAACCACCCTTCATCGAGAAGTCTCCAGGTCACTCTGTGGCTTGCTGGCTGGCATAAAGGACCATTATGCCGGTTATAAGGACGATCAATAGTTTTGAAAATTAAGGAGGTGATGGACTCGATAATGGGCAAGTTGTTTACGAAGAGTTTCAATGGTGAAACTCAAAGAGAAATTAGAAAAAGGAGAAAAGTTATGAAAGCCCGAAGAATTTTTGTACTTCTTAGTTTGCTGATCGTGTTCACCCTGATTCTGGCAGCCTGTACCAAACCGACGGTTGCACCCACCCAGGGATCCGTCGAACCCGTGGCAACTGAAGCGCCAGTGAAAAATCCACTGCAGGTTACATTAACCTTCCGTGTGGTTGACCGCGCCTACCTGCCCTCCCCTGATAAAGTAGCCCAGGAAATCCAGGCTCAGTTGAAAGAGGTTGGCATTGAGGTTACGCTTGAGGAAATGGAAACCGCTGCCTTCATTGATGCCACCGCAGCCGGACAAAAAGGTTTCTATCTGCTTGGATGGAATGCTGACTATCCTGATGCCACCAACTTCTATGACTATCATTTCGGCAATGCCAACAACCTGCAATTTGGCACACTGTACCCGGATATGGTAGCTGAGATCTCTGCTGCCGGCAAGCTCTCTGATGTGGCTGCCCGACAGGCTCACTACGATACCATCAACCAGATGCTCAAAGACACTGTCATGATGATCCCTGTGGCGCATGGTGGTTCCTCCACTGCCTTCCAGGCGAATGTCACCGGTGCGCACGCCAGCCCGCTTGGCAACGAGGTATTCAGTGTTGTCAACAATGGCACTGATACCTTTGTGTGGATGCAGAACGGCGAACCGGCTTCACTGTGGTGCTCTGATGAGACCGACGGTGAGACCCTGCGCGCCTGCGAGCAGATTTATGAATCCCTGCTTGCATTCAGTGTGGGCGGCGCGGAAGTCGTCCCTGGTCTGGCAGAAAGCTACACCGCCAACGCTGACCTGACCGAGTTCACCTTTGCACTGCGCGAAGGTGTCAAATTCCACAATGGCGCAGATTTTGACGCCAATGATGTTGTGGCTTCATTTGCCGCCCAGTGGGATGCCGCCAGCCCCAACCATGTTGGCCGCACCGGATCTTTCGAGTACTTCGGCGCGTTCTTCGGTGGCTTCCTCAATGCCGAAGCTGCGACCGTTACCATGGCCGACAACGCAGGTTTACTCTCCCTGGTCACGCCTGACTGTGAATATGGTGGTGAATTCAAGGGTATCGAAGCAGTTGATGCCAAGACCGTTAAATTCTCCCTGTGCTACGCAGATCCCGCGTTACCCTCCAAGGTTGCCTTCTCCGTCTTCAACATCCAGGACAAAGCCTTTTTGGATGCCAACAGCGGTGATTCTGTACGGATGAGCGAAACCCCCAATGGAACTGGTCCATACAAAGTTGTGGCCTGGAACCGCGGCGACAGCATCGTCTACGAAGCTAATGCCGAATACTGGGGTGAGAAAGCTTTGACCCAGAACCTGATCTTCCGCTGGTCAGAGCAATCCGCACAGCGTTTGCTTGAACTCCAGGCTGGCACCGTGCACGGTATCGACAACCCAGGTCCGGACGATGTTCCAACCATCCTGGCGGATTCCAACCTCAAACTCTATCCACGCGAAGGGTTCAACATCTTCTACATCGGCTTCAACAACACCATCCCGCCCTTTGACAACCCGGATGTGCGCATGGCCATCTCCTATGCCATTGACCGCCAGAGAATCGTTGACCAGTACTATGCTGCAGGCTCAAGTGTTGCCATCAACTTTGTACCTGCCTTCATGGTTCCCGGTCCCAGTCTCGACATCCCCTGGTACGATTTTGACCAGGCTAAAGCCAAGGAACTGCTCGTTGGTGCCGGCTACACTGTAGAATAAACATTTTCAAACTGAATTAACATGGATGGGGTTGGATTTCCAACCCCATCCAAACATCTCTTTTGAAAGAAAGAAACAAGATGCCTCAATTCATCGGCCGCCGCTTGCTTTTGTTGATTCCCGTTCTGCTCGGGGTTGTGCTGGTCACCTTCGTGATCGTGCGCTTGATCCCGGGTGACCCTTGCGTTACCATGCTTGGTGAACGCGCCACACCAACCAAGTGCGAGGCGTTTTTAGAGCGGTATGGATTAAATGACGATATCTTTACACAATTTGTACGTTTCCTGGGGAACCTATCCAAAGGGAATTTTGGAGACTCGATCCGTTTTACCCGACCGGTGACAGATCTGATCGCCGAGCGCTTGCCCCTGACCCTGGAGTTGACCCTGCTGGCAATGATTTTCTCGACAGTGGTGGGGGTTGGGCTGGGAGTGATCTCAGCGCTCAAACGCAATACCATCATTGACACTGTAACGATGATTATCGCCAATATCGGCGTCTCCATGCCTGTATTCTGGCTCGGACTGTTATTAGCATACGTTTTTGCACTGCTGCTCAAGGACACCGCTTTCGTACTGCCTCCTTCCGGGCGTTTTACCGCCGGGGTGGCCTTGCAGGATTTGGATGTGTTATGGGGTCTCAAGGACCTCACTGGGTTTAAAAAATTCATCATTGATTTGATGTCAAACACTGTATTGATCAACTGCCTGTTCACCGGGGATTGGCAAATTCTAAAGGACTCCCTGCGCCACCTGATCCTCCCGGCGGTGGCCGTTGGAACCATCCCCATGTCGATCATCGCGCGCATGACGCGTTCCAGCCTGCTTGAAGTGATCGGTCTGGATTACATCCGCACCGCCCGCGCCAAGGGTCTGACTGAGAGCAAAGTGGTCAGCAAGCACGCTTTCCGCAACGCCTTGATCCCGGTGGTGACAATTATCGGTATTGAAACCGGAAGCCTTCTCTCCGGTGCGGTGCTCACCGAGACAGTTTTCAATTTGCCCGGATTTGGCACAGCCCTGGTGGGAGCCATCCTGGCGCGCGACTACCCCGTGGTACAGGGATTTACGATCGTAATTGCGTTGATCTTTGTGCTGGTTAACCTCATTGTAGATCTTTCGTATGCGTATCTTGACCCGCGCATCCGGGTGGATTAGGCGGAGCCGACATGGAAAAGCGAACTGAAATCGTTACCCTACCTGCCAGCCAGCGCCGCTCCCCGGCACGCGAGGCATTACGCAACCTGTGGAAGCACAGTTCCGGTAAGGCTGGTATTTTCATTCTCACCCTGCTGGTGCTGGTGGCTATTTTTGCTCCAATTATTGCGCCTTACGACCCCACCCAGTTATTGAAAGATCAAAAGCGCAGGGACACCCCCTGCATCCATTTGCTGGGCTGCCCGGCAGAAGAGCAGCAGCACCTCTTCGGCATTGATGGCAACAGCCGCGACTTATTCTCGCGGGTGATCTTTGGGTCGCGCCTGTCTCTGCAGGTAGGCTTAACAACCATGACGTTTGCCATCCTCATCGGTACGCTCATCGGTGCCGTGGCTGCCTACGCAGGGGGCATTGTGGATAATATCCTCATGCGCTTTATGGATGTGCTCATGGCATTCCCCAGCCTGCTGCTGGCGATCGCCATCGTTTCGGTTTTAGGTATGGGGTTGATTAACGCCCTGCTGGCGATCGGTATTGTTTCCATCCCGCGTTTCGCGCGACTGGTGCGTTCAACGGTGCTTTCAGTGAAGGAGCTTGAATACGTGCAGGCTTCGCGAGCATTAGGTGCTTCACCACTGCATATTTTATTCAAACGTATCCTGCCCAATGCCATCACGCCGTTGATCGTGCAGGGAACGCTGGGGATCGCCACCGCCATCCTGGATGCTGCAGCGCTTTCATTCCTCGGGCTGGGGGCGGAACCACCGCGCCCGGAATGGGGGCTGATGCTGGGTGAGGAGAAAAACAGCATCTTCAGCGCGCCGCATTTGGTGATCTTCCCGGGTATTGCCATCATGCTCACCGTGCTCGGGTTCAACCTTCTGGGTGACGGCATGCGGGACGCGCTCGATCCGCGCTTAACACATGGAGGAAAGCATTAGGTAAATTGAGACCAGGGAAACCTGGTCTCTTTTCGGAATTCAATAATCACACACATCATATTGAAAGGAATTTCGAATAATGAAGACGTTTCTTGTAATCCTGGGGATTTTGCTGGCGTTAGTGGTTATCGTTGTTGTCCTTGCAATCGTGTTCACCCCCTGGATGAACCGCTGGCATACCACTGCCGAAGAACGCGCGGCATCCTTCCCGGGGGATGACCTGGTGACAGCCCCCAATCTGATCATCAACCGCGCGGTAACCATTAAGGCTGCGCCGGAGAACATCTACCCATGGCTGCTGCAGATCGGGGCTGATAAAGCGGGCATGTACAGTTACACTGCCCTTGAGCGATTGACCGGCTGCAAAATGGCCAAAGATGAAGTCATCCGTGCGCAGTGGCAAACTCTCAAAGAAGGCGACCTGATGAAGATGTGCGCCGGTGAGTTTGCACCTCCGCCTTACATCGTGGCACGGTTGATCCCCAACGAAGCCGTTACCTTTGGTCACAAAGACGGCGAAACATGGGTTGAAACGTGGCAGTTTGTGCTGGTTCCGCAGACTGATGGATCGACGAGATTGATTACACGTACCAGCACCACCATGGTTGGCGGCGCATGGGAAGTGTTTAACCGCATTGCTTTTGTAATGGAACGCAAAATGCTGCTTACACTTAAATCCTTATCAGAATCCACTCATTAAAGGTAATTATTCACGATAAAAAGACCCTACCGGGCGGATGTTCTTCTTTTCTGAAGGATTTTTACGTCGTAACTATAAAAAGTGTATACTTAATTAACGGAGGTGAACTATGAAGGGAAATCAGAAAGTAATCGACGAGTTGAATTTTTTGCTCGCAGATGAGCTAACCGCCATCAGCCAGTACATGGTACATGCCGAGATGTGCGCCAATTGGGGTTATGAAAAATTGGCGGAGGCTATTGAGAAACGCGCCATCAGCGAAATGAAACACGCCGAGAAACACATCGGACGCATTCTCTTCCTCGAGGGCAAACCTGTGGTCAGCACGCTAAACAAGATCACAATTGGACCGGATGTGTTAACCATCCTGAACAACGATCATGCTGCCGAAGAGGGTGCCATCAAGGAATACAACAAGGCGATCAAGCTGTGCACCGATGAAGCCGACAACGGTACCCGCGAGATTCTCGAGGATACCCTCACGGACGAGGAAGCTCACATTGATTGGATCGAAGCGCAGTTGGACCAGATCAAGCAGATGGGCATCCAGAATTACCTGGTCGAACAGTTGGGATAGAACAAATACGAAGTAATAAGTAGGGGCGGTTCATGAACCGCCCCTATGTTTGTTAAAAAAAGGGAATAATTTCGAGTTACTTTACCAGCCAGTAGAAGAAACCTTTGAGGCTGATGGCGTAAACCCGATAAGGTTTTGGACCCACGAAGACATCCTCCCCGATAAAGATGGTGGGTGTGCCATAGAATTTTGTCCCGCGGATTTGCTCCATTTGCGTTTCGATGAAATTCACCGTTTCAGGATCATTGACACAGGCGTTCAACGCCGTGGTATCAATGCCAAGGTTGACTAGTGTATTTTGAATAAAAGCCTGATCATCTTCAAGATTCACTTTTTCCGTACTAAAAAGAAGGTCATTCATCGCCCAATACTTTTGGGGGTTCTGCTGGTAAGCGCAGTAACCCACCTTGTTCAGGTAATCTGAATGCAATTTGACCGGGTATTCGAGATACGTTAATTTTGCACTATAGCGATTAGCCAATTTTACGATGAGTGGATAGGTTTTACGCGAGTAATCACAGGAATAACAACCGATGAATACAATTGGCTTACCAGGAGCATCATTGTTCAAGGTTGGAAAATTGTTAACCTCCACACCAGCCAGGGTGAGGTCTTCGATGGTTGGCGGGTTTACCGGGCAGTTTCCAACAGTGGAAACCTCGTTATTGGCACCCGTGGGGTCAAATACACAGAAAGCCTCTGAATTCACGCCATTACAGGATCCTGTGGTGTAAAACAGGTAAAGACCGCGCGCACCCATTACCGAAGCAGAAAGGAACATCATAAAAAATATCCAGGCGAGTATTTCGAAGCGCTTATTAATGAAGATGGCAAGTTTCTCGGAGCGCATGATGGCTTTGCCCAGGATCTTTGCCTTGACTTTTTCATCAAAGCCGGTGTTGCAGGGGCGGAAGGTGACACGCCGCAGGACGCAATCCAGGGCTTCCCTGGCAAGGCGGCGGTTGGTTGCGCTGAAAATACCCAATATGGATAAGACGATAAACGCGACAATACAAAACATGGGTTAAAGGACCTTTCGAATTTTGTGGATGAGGTCAACAACAAGCCGGGCTTCATCCAGTGTGTTGTAAAGATAAGCGGAAATTCGCACCGAGCCTTTGATCTGGTGAGCGTTGAACCAGGAATGCACGCAATGCTGCCCGGAACGGAGGATGATTCCCTGCATTTGGTCAAGCATCAGCGCTATGCGGTGTGAATCAATCCCTTCTATATAAAAGGTGATAATACCCCCGCGCAGAGCAGGGTCAGCAGGTCCGATTAACTTGAGCCCGGGGACGTCTCTTAACCCATTGGTGATGAGTGTATTCATTTCGAGTTCATGCTTTTGGATATCGCCAAAACCTATTTTTTGCAGGTAGTCAATTGCCGCACCCAATCCAATGATGCCGCTGTAATCCTGAAGCCCAGCCTCGAATTTCTCAGGAGGGGGCAGGAATTCCGCTGTGGTATAGGTGGAATTTGACACCGTGTCTCCGCCCACGAGGAAGGGTTCCATTTCTTGCAGGAGCGAATATTTACCATAGAGCACACCTGTACCGGAAGGACCAAGCAGCTTATGCCCGGAAAAAGCCAGAAAATCAGCATCCAGAGTGCGCACATTGAGCTGGCGATGAGGTGTTGCCTGGGCGGCGTCCAGCAGTACCAGCGATTGGTGTTGATGCGCCAGGTCGATGATCTCTGCCGCCGGGATGGTGACGCCATCCAGGTTGGAGGTCATCCCCAGTGCAACCAACCGAACAGGCTCCCTCAATAACTGCGCATAGGCATTTAAGTCAAATGTATTATCCAGCAGGGAGGGGATAACCTTGAGTACAATACCGCGTTGGCGAGCCAGTATCTGCCAGGGGATGAGGTTTGAATTATGTTCCTTGTCTGAAATGAGGACGACATCCCCCGGTTTGAAAAAGAGAGAATTGGCCACCAGGTTGATACCCTCGGTGGTATTGCGGGTAAAGACAATTTCCTCAGTTTTTGAGGCATTCAAAAAACGGGCAACCTTGGCGCGCGCATCATTGCATTGCTGTGTCACTTCAACCGCAAGGTGGTGCATACTCCTGCCGCTGCAAGCCGAAAGTTCTTCGTAATATCCAGTAATAGCGTCGATGACCACCTGCGGGCGCAAGCTCTGGCAGGCGGTATCGAAATAGATCACCCTGGGGTCTTCAAGGATCGGAAAATCGCTGCGAATTTTATTTATGTTCATCATTAAATTCCCTGACTATACCATTACCGCAGGTGCACAGGTAATCAGTAGGGAAGAATTATAAACTGTAAAGCGGCGAATTTTGGATCAACCGGAAATGCTCACCCCGATCAAACGCCCGATACCGAAGGTGATGGCAGCGGCAATCAGCCCGAAGATGACCATGCGCAGCCCGGAGTAAAGCACGGTGCGCCCGGTGAAGAGGGTGATGACCGCGCCGAGGATGAACAACCCGACCACGCTTAACCCGATGCTGATATAGACCGCCGGCATGCCCGAGGTGAAGAGGAATGGCGCGACCGGTAAGATGGCGCCAGCGGCGAACAGGAAGAAGGAGGTGATGGCGGCTTCCCAGGCGGATCCGCCCAGATCCTCGGGGTTGACTCCCAATTCCTCGCGGGCTAGAGTGTCTAGGGCGGTGTCTTTGTTGGAGAGCAGTTGCGTTGCCAGTTGGCGCGCGTTTTCCGCGCTCAACCCGCGCGATTCATAGATGAGTGCCAATTCCTCTGCCTCTTCCTCCGGAGAATTCTCAATCTCTTCCTTCTCGGTGGCGATCTGATTGGCAAAGAGTTCGCGTGAACTCTGCACGGAGAGCCATTCCCCCAACGCCATGGAAATGGCGCCTGCCAGCAGCCCTGCCAGACCGGCGATGAGCACGCCTTTGCCCGCGAGGGTGGCGCCTGCAACGCCCATCACCAGGCTGAGGTTGGAAACCAGTCCATCGTTGGCGCCCAATACGGCGGCGCGCAGCGCATTGCCGCCAGCGGAGCGGTGCCGGCCTTCCAACTGCATCAATACACTGCCGCTCAACCCACCAGTGACCGCCCCGGTGATCTGGGTGAGCAGGCGCGCGTGCGATTGTTCCTGGGCTTGCATGGCACCGGCGCCGGGTACTTTACCATACTCGTTACCGCCAACAGCTTCCATGTTCTGGATAGAGGGCAGGATCATCCCGGGACCAAACCTGTGCGCCAGCTTAATCAGCGTGCGCGTACGCCAGGCAGGTTTGAACTCGGGAAAGTCACTGCCTGCCGCTTTTGCCTGCTCCTGCCAGTGAGCCGCGTGGTCCAGTTCAGTTTGGGCGATGCGCGTGTAGACCTCGGCGATGCGCGGGTCTTTTTCCACTTCTGCCAGCGTTTGGTAGAGCATGGCGCTGCTGCGTTCGTCCTGGAATGCTTTGAGCATCGGGGTTGTTTTTGACATCCTTCACACCTCTATATTGAAATATTATGCTGAATCTTGATCCTGTGGAGCCATATAACTTCCCCGCCGGCTAATACCTTCCCCTTTTTTTGCCATCCACCGGACTTGAAAGTTCAGCTTCGCGCGCTTTTGACACCCTGACCACACCAGCTTTAAACTCGGGGATGAACGCCAGTGGATCCAGTTTATCGGTCGTGAGTTCGTTGGCAGGTGCCTCGGCGAAATGGAAGGGGATGAAGACAACCCCTTTAGTGGTTTTGCCGGTCACTCTTGCTCGCAGGACGATCGACCCCCTTCGTGATGTAACCCGCACCGGGTCACGATCCGCGATATCCAGGCTTGCGGCGTCCGCGGGGTGGATCTCAACCAGCGCTTCGGGATAAAGGTCATCCAGGTGGGAATGGCGCGTCATCGACCCGCCGTGCCAATGTTCAAGCACCCGTCCTGTATTCAGCACCAGCGGATATTCGTCATCGGGCATTTCTGAATTGGGGCGGTACTCGAGCGGGTGGAATTTACCCCTCCCGCGCGGGAAATCTTTCAGGAAAAGGTCAGGCGTTCCGGGATGTTCGTCGTCATACACGGGATGCTGCAATCCGACCTTCTCGATGCGCGCGTATTTCACCCCGGCATATTCGGGCACCAGCGCGCCCATTTCATCGAGGATCTCCGAAGGATGGGAATATTCCCAAAAGGCGGAGTGTTTTACTCCCAGGCGCGTTTCAATCTTTTTGGCCAGTTTCGAAAGGATTTGCCAATCTGGCATGGAATTTCCACGCGGCTCGATGGCTTTACGCACGCGCTGCACGCGCCTGTCGGTATTGGTGAACGTACCGTCCT
>CAZSGL010000031.1:0-18440 GCA_964606265.1 uncultured Anaerolinea sp.
ATTCTATCTTGCAAAAATCCTTTGTCAAGCGTATTATTAAGATAAATTTCTTTTTCTTAATTAAGGGTGTGATTATGAAAACATGCGATATATTATTTGATTACCTTGTCAAAGTTGGACCCTCCAGGGTGGTGGACCTGTCATCCGCCCTGGAGTTGACCCCTGCGGATATCCGTTATCAGCTCAAAACGTTAATTTCCACTGGGTTGGTTAAATCTGTTCAACCTGAACCTACTCTGGTACGAGGACGTCCGGCAAAAAGGTTTGACGTTATAAGCGCTCCTTCATCTGAAAATTTGATCATTCTGCTCGATTTGTTTGCCAACCAAATCAAGACTGGGTTCCCCAAACTTTCCACTGAAGAAATTGCCGTAAGAATGTGGAAAAGGTTTAGGAAAAAACTAATAGTATCGGACTCCCCTTACGAAAAAGTGACCCAAATACTCAAATTTTTGGATTCGATTGGAGTAAAAACAACCTGGGAAGCTGGCAAATCAGGTCCAGAGATAAAAGTGACTCAAAATCCATATCAATTAAAATTGAATCCGCGATCTCCTTATATTCTCGCGGATTCAATAGTCAAACTAGCTGTAGTGGATGCCGTTAGGGGTTAATCAATTTCATTCCACGGTAACTGATTTGGCGAGATTACGGGGTTGATCAACATCAAGCCCCCTGAGAGAAGCGATGTGGTAGGCAAGCATTTGTAAGGGAATAACAGTAACGACCGGGCTCAACATCCACGGAGTTTCGGGTACCCAGATCACCTGGTCCACAAGATTTGCCACCCGCGTGTCGCCATCTGTGGCTACGGCAATCACCTTTCCGCCGCGTGCTTTTGCCTGCTCGATCTGGCTCACCATTTTTTCATACCAAGGGTCTTTTGTGGTAATCGCCATCACTGGCATTTCCTCGTCAATCAATGCGATCGGACCATGCTTCATTTCACCCGCAGGATAAGCTTCTGCGTGAATATAGGAAATTTCCTTTAATTTCAAAGCGCCTTCGTATGCAATCGGCATATTGATCCCGCGTCCCAGGTAGAGCATGTCGCGAACATCCTTGATACTCTGGGCAATCTCTTCAACGGATGCTTCGCGGTCCAGGCATTGTCCAACCAATTCCGGTATCAACCGCAAGTCATCAACCATTTGCTTTCTGGTCTTGGCATCTATAACCCCCCGTAAATCTGCGAGTAATATTGCCAGCATGTACAGGTCAACCAGCGGGGCTGTAAACGCTTTCGTCGAGGCAACCCCGATCTCCGGACCGGTTTGCATGGAGATGTAACCATCAGAAACTCTCATCGCCTGGGATCCGATGGCGTTTACGATCGCCCACACAACTGCCCCGCGTTTCCGGGCTTCTTCCATTGCAGCCAGGGTGTCAGCGGTTTCACCAGACTGACTGATGGCAATAACGACTGTATGTTCATCAACGATGGGATCTCCGTATCGAAACTCCGACGCGATCTCGTTGCTTGTGGGAATGCGCGCGATTTTTTCTATCAGTATCCGTCCCACCATTCCTGCATGTGAAGCTGTGCCGCAGGCGGTGATGACTACCTTGTCAATCTTGTTTGCTTTTTCTTTTGTCAGGTTTAATTCTGGTAACCTGATCTTTCCGTCTTTAAAATCCACTCTTCCTGCCAAGGTGTCTGTTATTGACCGCACCTGTTCGTGAATTTCTTTTTGCATGAAGTGGCGGTAAATTCCTTTTTCAGCGGAAACTGAATCCCACGCCACGGATGAAATCTGCGGTATGACCTTCTCGCCTTCCACGGTGGAAATCACCACGCTCGTTTTCTTCACAATTGCCATTTGCCTTGATTCCAAAAATATCAGGCGCCTGGTGTGTTCAAGGATAGCCGGGATATCTGAAGCAATGAAATTTTCGTTTTGTCCGAGACCAATGACAACCCCACCGGCATTGCCAATCCTTGCAGCGATGATCCTATCCGGTTCAAGAGTGGACATGACCACAACGCCATGGGCTCCTTTAAGCCTGCTTAAGGTGTTCCGTACAGCAGACTCAAGATCCATCCCAGCTTCCATATACTTTTCAATCAATTGCACAATAGTTTCAGTGTCAGTATCCGATTGAAATTTGACGCCATCTTTTATCAATTCTTCTTTAAGTTCAATGAAATTTTCTACAATCCCGTTGTGAACAACAACTACTTTCCCTGTGCTGCCCAGATGAGGATGCGCGTTTCTGGCAGAAGGTTCGCCATGAGTTGCCCATCGTGTATGTCCAATTCCAACCTTCCCCACTATAGGTAGGGTCGAAACCAGTAGTTCCAGATTTGCCAGTTTCCCCGCGTCTCGGCGCACTTCAATGTTTCCGTTTGTTAGCACTGCAATACCAGCAGAGTCATAACCGCGGTATTCGAGTTTTTTTAATCCGGTTAGTACGATTGGTGTCGCATTCTTATTTCCGATGTATCCGACAATTCCACACATTCAAACCTCCAATAGTAAGAGAACAATCAAAGTCAATGATGGTCCATCTAAATGGTTCTTGTTGCTGGTTCAATTGATTGTGGGAAAGTGCAAACCCGTATTGGGTCTGGAAGGCATCCGCTGATCTTTCGATTTTCCCGGCTTAGCCGGTTAACTCCATTCTGCAATGGAGAACCTTCATCCTCGTCAACCAGTATATTACTGGTCCATGCGCTTGACTTTCCTTTTAAATAGTCGTTGAATTCTTCGATAAACCTCCTTTATTGATTATGTGCATTATACCGTAATAACGGGGTAGCCTTGAGAATCAGAACATCGTTTTTTTGTGGACTTGACTCAATAACTTTTCGGCAAGTTAGTGTAGATATTGTCAAATTACTTCCGCAAATCCGTGTGAGCACCGTTTTCCATGCTTCCGGGTTGGTATAATTACACTTCTATAACCTATGAGCATAAGTGAAGCAGTTTCCAATCAGGAACCTCTCGAAAGACAAACCCGTATCAATTTCCGTAATGTTCAAATTGATGCCATAGGGGTTGGTCTGGCAACTGCCGCCTCTCCCTTCCTCCCGGTATTCCTGACACATCTCAATGCAACTTCCTTCCAGGTAGGTATGCTTACATCCATGCCGGCATTAACCGGCTTACTTTTATCCATTCCCCTGGGTAGGTTTCTGCAAAAACAAACCAATATCGTCAAGTGGTTCAGTATCGCCCGACTGACAGTGATCGCATGTTTTGCCTTAACTGGGGTAATCACCTTTTTTATTCCACAGGAATTATTAGTCAATTCGATCCTGGCAATTTGGGCAATCGCCACTCTTCCACAGACTGTCGTTGCCATCACTTTTTCAGTTGTGATGAATTCGGTGGCTGGACCAGACAGGCGTTTTGAACTCATGACAAGGCGCTGGTCGACTTTGGGCATTACAACCACCCTGGTTGTCTTTGCCGTTGGACAAATGCTTGATCGTGTATTCTTTCCTTTTAATTATCAATTGATGTTTATTGGCTTGTCTTTGGGAGGGGTAATTAGTTACTACTTCTCCAGCCACATCAAGATATCGCCGCAGCATGTTCCAGACATGCAAACTGGTAAATCCTTTAAATTTCAAATTTCTGAAATGTCCAAACTGGTATTCAAAGAGAAAGCGTTCATTTCCTTTATTTCCAAACGTTTTGTGTTTTTTGCCGGTAGCGCATTTGCGGCTCCCCTCATCCCCTTATACCTTGTACGAGTAGTTGGGGCTTCAGATGGTTGGATTTCGATCATTAATACTTCTCAAACTGCCGTCCTTGTGATCGGTTATTTCCTATGGACTAGGTTTGGGAAGAAAAAAGGCACCAGGAAATTGCTTCTGTGGACTACACTGGGAGTGTCTTTTTATCCATTTTTAATGGCGCTCACTACCTCCACTTGGCAGATCGCGATTTTCGCTGGGATTGCCGGTATTTTCCAGGCCGGCTTGAATCTTGTCTTCTTCGATGTATTAATGCAGACCGTTCCGCCAGAATATAGCGCAATTTTCGTCGGCATAGCCCAGAGTATGCAATTTATGGCTATGATCATTTCTCCTGTAATCGCTACACTCATTGCTGATACGTGGAGTATCGGTGCAGGCCTGTTTGTGTCAGCTGCAATACAGTTCATCGGATTCTTACTATTCTTGATTAACAAGGAAAAGACAGTGATTGGTGATCCTATAACATAATGGATCTCGTTAATAACTTGACATTTCTTATTGCTCTTCGTAGAATGGTATGACAATTGAATAATCAAAACGAGGAAGAGACCGATTGGCACCGAAGGGGCAAATCCGGTAATGATTCCGGCATGAATCTCTCAGGTAAAAGGACCGCGTTTTTGAAAACTCTGGAAAGAGTAAGTCCACCGTTGGGGCATGCAGAAATGCGAAACCCACAGGTAAATTACAGGGCGCGTTAATTCTATTAACGCGCTTAATTTATTCTCAACCCTTGGAGGAAACATGAATACACCTGGTAACCTGAAATATACGAAAACTGATGAATGGGTACTTATTGATGGCAAGACTGCGACGATTGGAGTAACTGACTACGCCCAGGACCAACTCTCTGATGTTGTATTCGTGGAGATTACAGTGAGTGTAGGCGACAATCTCAAGAAACAATCTCACATCGCAACCATTGAATCCGTAAAAGCCGCCGCTGACGTAAACATTCCGCTATCCGGTAAGGTTCTCGAAATCAACGAGGAACTTGCCAATACCCCTGAAGCTGTAAACACTGACCCGTTCGGAAAAGCTTGGATGGTTAAGGTGGAGTTATCAGATCTTGCGGAAGCAGCCCAATTAATGGATGCAAAAACCTATGAGGACTTTTGTTCAACCCGGAGTCACTAATGTTCATTCCCCACACAAAAACAGAAACAACGCAGATGCTGAAAAGCATAGGCGTAAAATCCATTGAGGAATTGTTTTCTGTTGTACCTGAAAAGTATCGCTTCCCTAAGTTAAACTTGCCCGAGGGAATTACGGAGATGGAAGCGATGGCGGAATTGAAGGAATATGCCGCCATCAATGAAACAGTTGATGACCTCGTGTGTTTCTTGGGTGCCGGCGCGTATCACCATTACATCCCCGCTGCTTTGGATACTCTCCTGGGACGCAGTGAATTCTACACAGCCTACACTCCTTATCAACCTGAAATATCGCAAGGCACGCTTCAAGCGGTCTTTGAGTTTCAGACACTCATCGCTAACCTCACTGGCATGGAGGCCGCCAATGCATCCCATTATGATGGCGCAACAGCCACAGCTGAAGCGGGGGTGATGGCATATCACAATTTCCGCGGTAAACGCCCAAGAATTGTGCTTTCAGGGTCAGTTAACCCTCAGAATCGTGAAGTCCTTTGCGCCTACTTATGTGGGTTTGAAAACATCGAGATTGAAACCATTGGTGTTGAAAATCCGCTTAAATCCACCCCGGACGATTTAATTGGCGAGCTTAATGATCTTACTTCCCTGGTTGTTGTACAATATCCCGATTTCTTCGGCCGAATTTTTGACCTGACCAAACTTGCGCAAGCTGTCCACGAACAAGGTGCTTTGCTCGCAGTCGTGACAAACCCAACGTCGCTCGGGTTGCTAAAGACCCCCGGTGAATTTGGCGCTGACATCGTTGTGGGTGAAGGACAGCCGCTGGGAATACCGCTCTCATTTGGCGGTCCGTATCTTGGTTTCTTTGCAACCAAAAAAGAGTATGTCAGAAAAATTGCGGGTCGCCTAGTGGGAGAAACCGTGGATGCCAAAGGGAATCGAGGCTATGTATTGACACTCACAGCACGTGAGCAGCACATCCGCCGCGATAAAGCCACTTCAAACATTTGCACCAACCAGGGATTGATGGCCCTTGCAGCTACCGTCTACCTCAGCCTACTCGGCAAACATGGACTGAAACAGGTTGCCAATCTTTGTTATCAAAAAGCTCACTACGCAGCAGACCAAATTGCAAAGATTCCCGGTTTTAAAGTTCATGCAGACCAGCCTTTCTTCCATGAATTTGTCGTTGAATGTCCACAAGCCGCTGGAAAGATAAATGAATTGTTGCTGGAAAGCCAGATCCTCGGAGGTTATGAATTAGGCAAGAGTTATCCATCACTTCCGAACCATCTGGTTTTTGCAGTAACTGAATTGAATAGTGTGGAAGAAATCGATTATCTTGTGAGCACTTTAGCGGAGGTTTCCAATGACTGAACCCACTATTTATGAACTTTCCGCAAAAGGCAGAACTGGCGTCAGTTTTCCAAAATCGGATGTACCCCAAACAGAATTGCCTGAGGTGTTTTTACGCAAGGACTTACCTCTGCCCGAACTCTCTGAATTGGATGTTGTCCGTCACTTTACCCACCTCTCATCGCTCAATTATTGTATAGATGGAGGTTTCTACCCGCTGGGCTCGTGCACAATGAAATATAATCCCAAGATCAACGAAGCCACAGCCCGAATCCCCGGATTTGCGCTCACCCATCCCCATCAGCCCGAGAATACCATCCAGGGGAACCTGGCATTGATGTTCGATCTCCAGGAAACCCTTAAGGAAATAAGCGGGTTTGCTGCAGTCTCGCTTGAACCTGCCGCTGGTGCTCAGGGTGAGTTTGTTGGAGTAAGCATCATTCGCGCATATCACCGATCTCGCGGAGATGTCAAACGCACAAAAATGCTCATCCCGGATTCTGCCCACGGCACCAATCCCGCTACATCCGCTATGAGCGGTTTCGAGGTTTTACCAGTTCCTTCAGATTCCCGCGGAAATGTTGATTTGGAAGCCTTACGCGCTGTCACTGATGACACTACTGCAGGTTTGATGCTCACGAACCCGAATACTCTCGGATTGTTTGACGAAAATGTCCTCGAAGTTGTGAAGATAGTTCACGCTGCAGGCGGTTTGGTGTATGGGGATGGTGCAAACCTTAACGCCTTACTTGGTATCACCCGACCGGGTGACCTTGGTTTTGACATCATGCACTTTAACTTACACAAAACCTTCTCTACCCCCCACGGCGGTGGAGGTCCTGGATCCGGTCCTGTTGGTGTTACTCCAGAACTTGCAGAATATCTCCCTGCTCCAATTGTGGAAGTGGTGGAGGAAGGAACAGATGACCTCGCCCCTCTCTACAGTTTTGTTACGCCTAAAAACACTATCGGCCGCGTAAAATCCTTCTATGGTCAGTTCGGGATGATGGTACGCGCATTTACTTACATCCGCATGTACGGACCGGATGGTTTGCGGAAAATCTCTGAATACGCTGTCCTCAACGCAAATTACCTGCTCTCCAAAATTCGCCATGTGTACCACCTGCCTTTTGACCGAACTTGTATGCATGAATTTGTCGTGGAAGGAATGTGGCCTGATGTACCGGGTGTTCACGCACTTGACATCGCCAAGAGGTTGATGGATTACAAATTCCATCCACCTACAAATTACTTCCCCTTGATCGTGCATGAAGCCCTTATGATCGAACCCACTGAAACTGAAAGTATTCAAACGCTTGATGCATTTGCGGATGCGATGCTAAAGATCGCAGAAGAAGCGCACACTCAACCGGAACTACTCAAAGAAGCCCCTCACATTACCCCAATCGGAAGGTTGGATGAATTGCGGGCTGCTAAAGAATTGGTCTTATGTTGCTGGTTGCCTGAAAGCTAATAGACGGTGTAATAACAAAACTCCCGGGATCCGGGAGTTTTGTTATTTATTTTAGTTTTGCTTCTATCAAACTAAGCATCACACCTAACGCTTCATCCAGTTTTGCAGGATTTTTACCACCAGCCTGTGCCAGGTTTGGTCTTCCTCCGCCGCTTCCCTCCATGGTTACCGCAGCCGTGCGGACCAATTCGCCCGCATTAATCCCGTTTTGTTGGATTAAGTCTTCAGTAACTGCACAGATGATGGCTGGTTTTCCCTCGTTTACTGTTCCAACCGCGATTATGCCGCTGGCGTATTTTTCCCGGAAAGTATCTGTCATTTGCCGGAGGCTGTCCATTGATGCCTCTGAGACAGAAGTCACCAACACTGGACTTCCATTGACCATCTTGACAGAATCTAACTTCCCCTTAAATTCGGTATGAGATTGCTTCTGTTGAAGAGAAATCACCTGTCCTTTAAGATCAGATTCAGTATCCAGGACCTGCGTGATCTTAGTCGCGACATCTTCCAAACCAACGTTCAATAAGCGGGAAGCTTTCCGTAAAATCGTGTTTCGTTCGCGAATAACATCGTAGGCTGCTTTTCCGGTTACTGCTTCAATGCGCCTGACCCCGGCAGCAGCGCTGACCTCGCTTATGATCAGGAACGTGCCAATAGCACCCGTGTTTTCCACATGCGTGCCGCCACATAACTCATAGGAAATTGGTTTATCTGCGACAATCGTCACCGTTCGGACTACTTCACCGTATTTCTCACCAAAAAGAGCAGTTGCGCCATCAGCGATCGCCTCATTGAGGCTTTTGGTCTTAATTGTCAGTGGATGGTCTTCCAGGATTGCTTTATTCACTCCAGCCTCGATTTGCATCAGGGCGTCAGGCTTGATCGCTTCATGGTGAGTAAAATCGAACCGCAAACGGTCAGGCGCTACCAGTGAGCCAGCCTGCCTGGCATGTTCACCGATAACCTTGTGCAACTGGGCATGCAGGAGATGAGTGGCGGTGTGATTGCGCATAATATCCATGCGACGGTTACTGTCCACAACCACCTTTGCGAGATCACCAACCCGCGGAGTCCCTCGGGTGACAACCCCCGAATGGATAATTACACCTGCGGCAGGGCGTTTTACTTCTGAAACCTCAACTTCCCAGGAACCATCCTTCGCCTGGATCCATCCCGTATCTGTTACCTGCCCACCTGATTCAATATAAAATCCAGTTCTTGGAACAAGTATTTCAACTGTTGAATCCATTTCAGCAGATCCAACATGTACACCGTCAGAAAATAGCCCTAGTACTTCCCCGTCAATTGACAGCCATTCATAGGGATTGTATTCAACTCCGGAATTGGTTAATTTTTTACATTCAATAAGTTTCTTAAAAGCATTTTTATAGAGCTCAACACCTTCTCCGCCTTGTTTTCCAAACGCTTTGCCGGCACCAGATTGGATTCGGTGTTCATCCATTGCATTTTTAAATCCCTGTTCATCCACATCCAGGTTAATTTCGCGTGCAATATCACGGGTCAATTCCAGCGGCAGGCCATGCGTGGCATAAAGCTCGAACGCTCGTTTTCCATCCAAAGTTTTCTCACCAGACTTCTTCATCTGGTCAAGTATTTCATCCAGGTAGCCGACACCTGATTCAACCGTTCGTGCGAATCGATTCTCTTCACGCGTGAGATTTTCCAAAATAGTGAGTTTGTTTTTGATCAGCGCAGGGAAGGCTTCTCCGTAGACCCCGATCATTACTTCTGCAACTTTCGCCAGGAAGGGCTCATTGAGACCGATTTTTGATCCAAACCGTGCTGCGCGCCGGATGATCATTCGGCAAATGTAATTCCTGCCGATATTGCCCGGCACTACGCCATCTGAGATGAGGAATGCCGAAGCCCTTGTATGGTCTGCAATTACCCGGTAAGGCGTAAAGTTGGCTTCCACTTGATCACTTGTGTGACCGGCGATTTCTTGTACTTTTTCGATTAATGGGAACAATTGATCGGTACGGTAATTTGAATCGACATTCTGTAAAATTGAAACAATGCGGTCAAATCCCATGCCCGTATCCACATGTTTATGCGGTAATGGGTTGAATTGCGTCTTGTTTACACGATTGTATTGAATGAATACCAGGTTCCAGATCTCCAGGAAACGTGCACAATCTCCATTTACCGCGCAAACATGGCCCGGTACATCTTTTTTATCGCAATTTTTGATTCCGCGATCAATATTAATTTCGCTGCAGGGTCCACATGGCCCAGTATCAGCCATTTCCCAGAAGTTGTCTTTTCGTCCAAAGAATAAAATATGAGATGGATCAGCTCCTGGTTGTTTCGCCCATTCCTCAGAGGCTTCAGTATCTGTCGGCAAATCACCTACATCATCCTTAAAGCATGTAAAGTAAAGTAAGGCAGGGTTTATTCCCCATTCCTTGGTCAACAACTCCCATGCCCAGGCAATCGCTTCTTTCTTGTAATAATCACCAAACGACCAATTACCCAGCATTTCAAAGAATGTGTGATGAGAATTATCCCGACCGACTTCATCAAGATCATTGTGCTTGCCGGCTACGCGCATACACTTTTGGGAGTTGACTGCCCGTGTGTATGGTCGGCCGTCTATCCCAAGGAATACATCCTTAAATTGAACCATGCCGGCATTTGTGAACAACAGAGTTTGATCTCCGCCAGGGACTAAGGATGAGGATGGTACAAAGGTGTGTCCCCTTTCCTTGAAAAAGTCGATAAAAGATTGCCTGATTTCTGCGCCGGACATTTTCTTTTGCATGGTTCACCTGTTTTCGTTGAATTGATTGATTATTATATTCCAGATTTCTGCTTAAAATAAAAACCGCGAAGAGCTGGTTTGCCCATTCGCGGTTGTTTACATGGACTAAGTTATCGGCTTACCGCCAGCTTGATTACCTTGCCTTGTTTATCCATCGTCACCCGCGCATATTGCATGTGAGTTTTTTCTGATTGACTGAACTGTTTGCTGAAGGAAACCACAACCCGGTCAGGATGTTGATATTTCTTCCCATCACTGCCAGTGGAATATGATTTCCCCTGCCTCACTTGTTGTTGTGTAATACGTACTTCTGCATATTCAATTCCCGGTAGGTATTCTTTTACCAATTCTTTAGCCTGGGAAATCATCTTTGGGGCGCCTGCATAGTTCGAGGTAACGATTTCAGTCCGATCGCTGATTGTCTTCACAATTGGGCGTAATGAATCCCGACTGTATGTTTTGTTCATAGCTCCCTGGTGGTCGTATGCCACCAAGGGGTCACCATACAGAACAAAGGAAATGAGTGTTTTTTGATCTTCTCCGTCAAGGTAACCCTGGCGGCGGTTCATTTCTCTCACAAATTCCAACTTGGCTTTTGAAAATGCAGGGCCAATAGCAAGTCCGCTCTTCAGATTTTTCATGACCAGGTAACCCAGAAGATCTGCTCCGATCATGGGTGTCGAGACAGACCCATAAGCCACCGTGGTAGAGGCAATCAATCCCTGCACACCCATTCCCATCAGGGTGAGCGCTATGGATTGTGATTCGCTTTTGCCGAAAATGTGTCCCCCGTAACACGCCTCACTGAATACGATACCCGGGACGGCAGGATTTTTCCGGAGATCTGCTGGAGATAATGCCACCGGAAAATCTGGTCCTGGAATCTTCTCAACGGGATCGCGCTGCCCGTACCATTCTGATCCATCTTCAATTCCGTGAAGGTTGAAATAAGCCAGGGGGGCATTCGCCAGTTTATTCACCTTAAATGCAGCTTGTGAGGTCTCCGGCGAAAGGTAAAGGTTTCGCGCTTCACCGACAGGTCGGAACACTGCAAGTGAAGACCTGCGCCAAATGGACGCCGTATACCCTAAATTATTAAATCGCATTATCCAGTGTTTATTCCAGAACATGAGTGAACTCATTATCTGGCTGAAAATTGAACTGTTTCTGGCGTCATTTTCATGATATTGAATTGCGTTGCGAATTTGTGTGAGTAGTAACCCTGCATCAGAACCGTCTTCACCCGGAAGCCTTCCCACAGGCCAATCCGCGATAAAGTAATTCGCATCCAGCGAGCTATATGGATTATCAGAAGGTACTTCCGCGTCATTATCATCTGTTGGATTTGGCAATTTATGGAATGGTACAACGGCTTCGCCACCAACAATCAGAACACTTCCGATACGCTCGCCGCTTCCTTGAAGAAAATGGTCAAGATCAACTAAACCCAGCTTAATCATCCAGGGATCTATTGCGCTGACGGGAGATATTCCGTATTTTCCACAGGTTTCCAGGTCATCTGGGAGAAACAAAATCGAACTCCATTGTTTTTTGTCCTCGATGACCTTAGCAAGTTTTTTCAGCTCACCTAATACAACCTGCGCGCTTTGAACACCGTACTGTGCTTCCAAACCTGTTTTTGTCGTTAGGATCACATAAACTGGAAAGCGATCATCCGAATGCGTGAGCGCTGGTTGATTGATCTTGTCTGCCAGCTTGTCAAATTCCATTTGTACTTCATTCAGAGAGGCATCCTTTGGTTTTGGAATATGCAGGAGAACCTTGGGATGCGTCGGATATGCTTCCTTTTGTGCTGGAACCAGTAAGTAGTTGTCAAAGGATCTGATTGGAGCAGATCCAACAGTTGAAACATTCTCTGCGATCGGGTCACCTGTTGCCAATTGATTTAACCCTAATTTACCGCCAACTTCAGCAGGTATGCCAAAATCTAAAGCGATCTCAAACCTTGAGGGGTAGATCCTTTTATAGGGATGGTTAGCTCCCCACATCCGTGTCGGTACCTGTCCGATAACATCCTTCGCAGCGCACAGGTGTAATAGTTTTACTGCCTCATCTTCATGACCTGAATCCATCCACGCTTTTGCAAGGAACTGAGAGACCTGCAAACAATCAGGCCATCTCAAATGGTAAAGGCGGCTGAGATTGAGCATTGCAAACGTATCTTCCAGTTTTGCAGAAATTTCCAGATGCAGGATATCCACAATTTCGGGGTGGTCTTCCATACCTAATTCGGATGAAAGAAGCGACCTGGCAGCTTCAAATTTTTGTTCCTTAATTGATTGCCTGACCAGTAACAGCCGTCTACCCCATTCCGGTAACTCTGTAGCTCCTGCCGGGGCACAACCCAAGGCTTGTATAACGCCACTTGTTTTCAATCCGGTTTTCTTATCATTCCCTGCGATCAGTCGAAGCAGAGTCTGATTTGCTTCCAGGTACAGTGGATCCACTTTTAAAATCTTTTCCAGTACCTGCTGGGCTTGTGCGGACCGGTCCTCGTAAATCAACGCCTTGGCATAATAATGTTCAACTTCAAGGTCGCCAGGAAACGATGACAGCCAAGCCAAAGCTGCATGCCTGGAAAATCGAAATGCCTTCACTTGAAGGCTGGTTTCCAGAAGCAGAAGAATTCTGCCGCGATCGATTATCAACGCACTTTTAGGATCATTTCCAATTGTAGAGATCATATTTGTGAACTCACTTCCTGTGACTGGTGCACGAGGTTCAATGCAAGAAGTGCACCAAGTTGCCGCTTGATGCTGACATTTTTAGGGTCGATATCCACTGCTCGTTTCAACATTTCTTCTGCCAGGCGATAATTCTTGGCGTTCTTGTACAAACCTGCAAGGATTATATATGCTTGAATATCTCCAGGTCGCTGGTCAATCACTTGTTTAAGAATTTCGATCGCTTTTGCATATTCTCTTTGCTTTTCGTAAACTTCCCCTAACAGGAAATAGGCTTCGAATCGATCCGGGTGCAGTTGTATCACCTGGCTAAAAGAATGGATAGCCTGGTCTAGTTGTCCTTTTCTTACTTGCTGTTTCCCAAGGAAAATCAGCATATTCAATGAATCAGGAACAATTTTTAATGCGCGTCGGGCAGATAGTTCCGCAGCACGCGAGTCTCCATTTTCCAGTTGGGACTCTGCCAATAGCGACAAAAGTTCGACATTCTCAGGCATCTGCTGCGAGAAATACTCGATAAGGTTTTTAGCGCTTGCACTGCCATTGATTTCGCGGATTAGTTTAATTTCCTCAAGAATCGTCTTCGGAGAAAGGTCCTTGCAGTGGGTTGCGTCTTCCAGAGCTGCCAGGGCACCGGCTTTATCTCCTTTTTGAAACAGCAGCTTTGCCATGAATATCTTCACATCGGCGTTGTTCTTCACCTGCTGATCAGCTTTTGCAACCTGAATCAATGCATCATCAACATTTCCTTCATCCAGGTTCGCCTGTGCACGTAGGAGATATGGTTTTACAGACAAAGGATTCAATTCACTGGCTTTACCGGCTGTCCCTAGTGCCTCACTTGTTTGTCCGTCAGCCAGGTAGGCGTCTGTCAATGTTTCCCATAACTCAGCCCGGTTGGGGTTTTTGGTTGTCAATTCCTGGAGAATGTCGATGGCTTTCTCAGTTTCCCCGATAGCAGTAAATCCCTTACCCAGATTCAAACCGGTATCAAAATCATCGGGAGAACTCTCATAAACGAGTCGCAGTTGTTGGACTGCATTGGTCTCGTTGCCAAGCTTCGTCCATAATTCTGCAGCGGATTTGCGCCAGGCAAGTTCATACTCCCACAACTGAATTGCTGACTCGATATCACTCACAGCAAGGTCAGCATGACCAGCCCTTTTATGGTATTCCGCACGTAACCTAAGTGCTACTGCGTTGCTGCTGCTAACACCGATCAGGGAATTTAAAGTGGTTATGGCTGCATCCAGGTCTTTTTCAGATTGACACAGGGCTGTTTGCATAATAACTACCAGTTCTCCTGCGAACTTTTTCCCCAGTTGCAAAGCAGTGTTGAATTGCCCCACCTTACGAAGTGCCGCCATGATCGCTGCCGCATCTTCTGGTGTTGGTTTTTGTAAGGCGAAGGCTTTTATATTTTCCTGGCTGGGTTGGTATGCAAGACCTCCGCGTAAAAACCACCGTTCTTGAAGTTCATCATCATCAATATTCTGCTTTAGCCACTCAAATTCCTCATTTACATCCAGGTGACTTATCGATTCCTCCGGTGAATGGACTAGAATCTCAAGTGTTTTACAGATTTCGCTGTACTCCAGGCTTCTGACCAGGGTTGTCAGATAAAGGTGATTGTTGATTTGATGCCAGTGAACCCTTTTACTCAGCTCACGAGCCCAAACCAGGGCTTCATTCCAGCGTGATAAGCGGATTGCAGTGTTAATCATCAATCGATAAATGCCAGACTGTTCAAATAAAGGTCGGTTGTTTTTCAAAAGGTCGCTTTTTAAGATCTCCCCAAATAATTCTTCGGCTTCTCTGGTGTTACCTTCTAAGGATAAGAGACTTACCTCAATCGCCTTGATTGTAGTGGATGAGCGGATTTGCTTGTCCAAGCTATTGAAGGTCTTCCAGGCCTCATCGACATTCCCAGAATCAAGAGAATGTTCGATTCGTTGGGCAGCAAGGAGATCGTACCAGGGGTCGTATCGATCAATTTTTGCGAGGTCAAGTATGTTCTCTTCCCAATCCTGTCTACCTGCCGCAAATGAGGCTTCAAGACCGATAAGGTGCGTTAATCCACTTCCGGAACCCGCATTCCTCGCTTCTTTTACTGCGAGAAGTGCTTGGTCAACTTCACCAATTTCAAAATTGATTCTCATCTTCAATTCGATTTCCGGGGATTTACTACTGCCGATTTGTACCCATTCAGGTGGAGTAAAACCTGTCGGGTTGAATGACACATTTTCTTTGGATTTTTCTTCAAGAGACTGTATTATTTCAAATGCCTGGTTGTAACCCGCCAGCTTAACCAGTGTATCGGCTTTCAAACAATTCAAAAGGAATAACTGTCCTTGGGACTCTTCAATGGACTCTAATATGGATAACGCATTCTCAAAACGATCATGCTGATAGTAATATCCTGCCAGATCGATGGTATTTTGGAAATTCTTGTTATC
Organism: uncultured Anaerolinea sp.; assembly: GCA_964606265.1. Classification (GTDB taxonomy): domain Bacteria; phylum Chloroflexota; class Anaerolineae; order Anaerolineales; family Anaerolineaceae; genus UBA6107. The sequence goes on from CAZSGL010000031.1 coordinate 15,592, forward strand.
GGTCACTCTTTGTTGAAGGACTTCTTCAACAGCTCCAGAATCCCCATTTTCCTCCATTACCTTGGCAATTTCTGATAATAACCGTTCATCTGTAACGGTCAGAATTCGCTTCTTTAATCTTTCCACAACTGGTTTGGCGAGATCTTTTTTATCCTGGATCACAAAAAGGTTGATTAATGCCAGGTCAAAACGTGCATCTTCGGGACCCAGTTCTGCACCCTCAAGGAATACTTTTTCAGCTTTATCATTCTCGCCCAGCCTGGCAAAGAAATCCCCGACCCAAAGTTGATTATCGGCAATCTCCGGGGCAAGTTCCAAAATACGCTCAGCCTGTTCTACAGCCCCTTGAACATCGTCAGTCATGGCAATTATTTCCGCCAACACCTGTCGCGCACCAATCCACTCGGGTTCTGCGTCAACCACATCGCGGATAGAAGCCAGCGCCAAATCAAATTTACCCAAAGTTGCTGCTGTCCAGGCAAACCATGTTTGAATGCGTTCCATCCAGGTTTTTTCTTCCCCGGAATTATTTTCCAATAATCTTGATAAGATCTCGTGAGCTTCTTCGATTAAACCCTTTTGTAGAAGAATCTCAGCTTGAATCAATCGTCCTCTACTGTCATCAGGCGAATCAATCAGGCAGGCATTGACCTCTTGTAAGACATGGTCTAATTCAATTTCCTGAACGATTGTGCTTTTCCTTGCCCATTTTGGATTCAAACCAAAAGCCGCGTCAGCGTACGTAAATACCCAATCTGCATTTGCTTGTTTTTCTACCAGTAAACCCTTTAAAATCTTTGTAGATCTTTGATAATCGCCCTCTTTTAAACACAGAGTCGCGAACTCATAAGCAATTTCAGGGTTTTCCGGGTACTCCTTGAATAATTGACTGACAAGCTCTTCCGTTTCTTCAAGGTGGAGATTCTTCATACTTTTCAGCAGCAAAATGCTGGAATCGGTATCCGGGAATTCTTTTCTGATCTCGTTCAAGAGTGGCAACGCCTCAGCTGTGGAACCGTTTTCAAATAAAGTGCGGGCTAAGCGTAATTTGATCTCACGATTTTTTGGCAGCGCAACTAATCCACCCTGTAATACGGAGAGCGCAGCCTGGTTATCAGCTTCCTTATTAAATATTTCACTTAACGTTATCCATGGGTCACTGAGTTCAGTTTCTCTATCAATTGCTTTCTGTAAAACGCTTTTTGCATTATCCAGGTCGCCTTCCTGTATCAATGCCTTTCCGCTGTTGCAAAGCGCTATAGAATTTTCTGGTTCAATCGCCAATACTTCGTCGATGGTCTTCCTCGCAATGCCTGTTTCTCCAATTTTTAGCGCAATGACAGCGTGATTATTCTTTTCGCCAATGGTTGATCCTGGGCTGGAAACCAGTCTTGCCGAAATTTCGAAGGATTTCCGGTCTTCACCAGTCCTTGTGAAACCTTCGACCAAATCACGTAAATCATCACCAGATGGATTCCCAAAATGCACGCGACCTTCAAGTAACGGTATCAACGAAGTCCAATCCTGCTTCTTTTTATAAAGCTGGATGGCGTTTGAGACTGCAGCCTGGTTGACCGGGTTTTGGTTAAGTAAACCGACTACTAATTCTTCTGCTTGCTCGCTAGCCCCAATTTCAGCCAGGTCCTGCGCTGCATGGACAGGTTCCCACGTAACATTGAATTGCGGCTTGCTATCTTTCAAACTGGAGATGAATGCAATCGGAGATTTCTGGTATTCTTGCGCAATTGTGTTTAAGGCAACTTCATCATTTCCGGCATGCGTCATTTCTTTGCTTTGTTTTACGATCTGCGCAGTTGTACTAAATCCTTGTGAATTAACCTGCCCGTGAATACGGTTGTAGAAACCCAACTCTTTATTTATCGAAGATTCGTTTTCTGCAATCAAATTCACTGTGAAAGCTTCGCCAACGTCACTCCCTTTACTTCCGCTTAATTTCTGCAATTGCACACCAGTTAAGGCAGCCCTTAATATTTCATCCGCTTTGGTTAACAATTTATTCGCAAATTCCTCATCACCCGCGATCTGCGCAATCATTGCAACAACTTGATACAAGTGGGAATTGGTCAGGTTTCCATCCAGCGTCTGCCAATGGGCTTCAGCAGTCACAGGAGTGGTATCAATCCCCTTGTAATTTTCTAAAAGTCGGATGGCTAATTTGGAACTAAACTCGTACTCTCCAAGAAAGATGAAGTCTCTTAATATTTCAACTTGCTTTTCAGGTTTAACCATTCCTAAAGATATTGCAGCCAGCTCTGCCCGCTCAGCATCTGGTTGACAAAGCATCATCAGCACCGGGATAAGCATTTTTTCGCTTTTTTGCCCTAATTGTTCATTCCAAAATGACGAAACAAAGTCCTCCTGGTCTTTCACCAGGTTTACGAGGATTCCGAAAGTCGTTTTCCATTTATCAAGAAAAAGCTCAGATTCTCCTTCGTGAAAACGGGAGGATAATTCAGATAAAACTGTCTCCCAATTGGGGGAAATTTTCCTTTTCTCTGCAAGCACAACCATCAATTTTGCTGCCTGTAATAAATCTACAGGGGATTCTGAGTGTTGGAGGAAAAGTTGAAACTCGTTCATGCAGTCTTCAAGGAATGGAGCTTGCAATTTTGTATTGGGATAATCCAACGAAATCATCTCCGGGTTCAAGACATACAAAGCAAAATTTCCAGGGTCTAAAACTCTGCCTGGAAACATCCCGCTGATTTTGTCTGACTCTTCTTCCGTGAGTTTTTCCCAAGCCCTCCAAACCAATGGGTCAAACCGCATCGTTCGGTAACCTGGCTGCAGTGAATCCTCAAGGCCTGGTTGAATAAGTAAGGAGAATT
>CAZSGL010000032.1:0-17974 GCA_964606265.1 uncultured Anaerolinea sp.
TATATTACATGGAAATTTACCTTATTATACATTCAAGGCACATTACCTGATTATGTATAGTGATTTAGGATCAACTGGTTGGGGAGCTGCCATTCCAGTTGCCGGGTAAGGCATTAACATGGCCATTAACTCGGGAACAGGCGTATCTTCCAACCAACGCCAACGTACGCTTTCCTCCAGAATTAGCGGCATACGATCATGGTATTTTTCAATTAATCCGTTCGGTGTTGTGGTGATTATTGCACAAGTAGCTATTTCTACGCCTGCGCGGTCACGCCATGTCTCCCAAATACCTGCAAAGGTGAACGGTTTGCTGTCAACCATTTTGAATAAATATGGCTGTTTGCGCGTACCTTCGGTCTTCCACTCGTAAAATCCGTCAGCCAGGATTAGGCAGCGCCGGCGGAAAAAAGCTTGTTTAAACGATGGCTTCTCAGCAATGGTTTCAGCCCTGGCATTGATCAATTTATGCCCGATCATCGGGTCTTTTGCCCATGCTGGTACCAATCCCCATTTGATCAGGTCGACCTTTTTAATAAGATGATCCCTCACCACGGCTATTGGCTGCCCCGGAGCCACATTGGAGCTGGGATCGAAATCCGGCGGGATTTCCCCCAGTCCCAATTCCAACTGGAGTGCTTCGGGGTCGAGCATGATTGTGAAACGTCCGCACATTTGTTTCCTCCTTGCCAAAATTCAGCTTCAACTCAATTGTAGCGGAATGAGCCCATCGTTTCAACTCTGTGCTGTCAACTCCAAACGGTTGAAAAACACTGGTGGCGGCACGTGCCATCAATTCAATATACTTCACCTTATCCACTTGCGAACTGGTTAGCCCCGCGGAACCTTCCCAGGGACATACGTCTGGGTTTCCAAGAACATAAATGTAACGCATTTTTTGACCAGGTCGAACACGCTGACCGGTGTTCTTAAACAGGAACATTGCAGCCCGCACGGCAGGCGTCGGCGATTTGTAGGATTCCAGTTCGTGGCTAATGCGTGCTGTAACCACCAGGTGCTCAAGTTTAACCCGGTCCGAGCGCATATCGGATAATGCTTTAGTGAATATTTCAAACGCCTGTCTGATCTGGGCTGGAAGGTGCTCAAAGGTGGAAGCGCGCGAAAGACAATCGAGCATCTGGTTCTGTGTAATTGTTACCCACGGTGGAGTATCGCGTCGTCTTGCTTCAATTCCGCGTATCTTCAGCGAACCGTCCTGAAAAACACCATAATAACGGTTCGCCACCGGTACCCGGGGATCCACGCGAGAGGGTAAAAACGCGACCCAACGGTAAACACCGTCCAGTGATACACCCAGGGTGGTCTGACGCGAGATTTCATCAACTACCCCCTGAAAATCGCTCTTATCGACAGAACCCTCTTTCTTTAGCCAGAGGGCGTCCACATACAGGTGAAGCACCTCAAACCCCAGTGATTCAGCCACCTCTTTTGCCCTCAAGAGGACTTCCCGTCCGCCATTGGTCACGGCTTCATGCGCCTCTATGCGCCCAAACCGCGCATTTTTGTATCCCAAAAAACCAAAACACACCACCAGCAACCATTTCAACGCTGAAGAACGCGCCTTGTCACGCCTGGCCAGCGGGTTATTCTTACTGCATCGCGCCTGGTGCATTTTTAAAGCAACCCGCTTCTCGTACAGGGGTTTCAGTGTTAGCGGAACAACGCCAAGCTCTTCACTGGCAGGAACGATCCCTTTTGGCAGGGGTACTTCAGGAGAAATGTTGCCTTTGATAATGATTGCAGGGTACATGGAAATAAAGTCAACCTGGGCAACATGCGCATGCACCCCAACAATCGGCTGGTAGATCAATCCGCCCCGGTCGCGTTGGATCAGATCAACCCCGCTTTTGAATTCCTCCACCTGCTGCTTATGCCAGGGAACCAGGATGTCTCTTTCCAGCGCGGTCAGCATCTGCATTGCTGAAATTCCCGATCCCGGAGAAACACGCGCCGCGCGTTCAATCGATTGAGCTGTAACACAGGCTGATTCAAGCACTCCATCCAGTCCATAATCACGCCACATCATTGCGTTGCGCTGGTCTATATGGCACCGTCCGAATAAATGTGCCTCTTCGGCACGAAAAATGATCTGCCCATAGGAAAAATAAGTTAATTCCTTTTGCCAGTGCACATCACGCTGTTCATCCCGATTCAAAGACAGTTTTTCACCCGCCCGTTCCGACAGCTTAAGCAATTCAGGGATCAACCAGTTGTCACCCCATTGAGTGAGCACCAGATCAGGGTCATACTGCTTCAAAAATGTGTTCAAACTGGAGATCAGCTCAGCCGGCTGGCTTAAAGACAATGATTTTTGGTGTTTTTGCCAGCGAACCCGAACCACCCTTGGTGTACTGCGCCCAGGGTCGCAATCCGGTTCCAACTCGAGGATTCGTAAAACCGGGTGAACAGGCGCCAGGTCCCAGCGCGAGTTGAGTACTTTAATCGACTGGATCCAGCGGTCATCATCGTAAATAAGATCGCAAAATGCCAACGGAAAGGTGCCAAAGCGGGCAGCATGTCGGGTATTGACCGGAATATCCGCATCATAATACGTGAGATTCGGGAACAACCGCTGCACGTCTCGAAAAAGACGGGTTTGGTGAGCCGGGCTGTCAATTACAGCCTGCAAGGTTACCAACGGCTCAGTGATAAAGGCATCTTTTCGGGTTTCCCGGCTCAAAGAAACAGTTTCGGAGCGAGAACGGAGCATCCGCCACAGTTCACGCAGCTGTTCATTTCCGCCGGCAGCATAAAATGTGACCGGCATGGACTGGCGCAGGCAGGTTCGCTCCCCGCTTTCAGTGACAAACCACATCCGCAGCCCGTCACTGGCATCTTCGTACAAATCCAGCAGCCATCCACGCAGGGAGTGTGTCACTCAAGCGCCTTCCTGAAGATCAATGTACATTGCACCGGTAGTATCATCAGCCGCATCAGGTTCCTTGTCAGTGTTATCCGAGGAGTCTGCCGAGTGCCCTACCAATTCCAGCAGGGACGAAATTCCGCGCACCTCTTGAACGATCTTCCCATCGCCGCCGGATTGTGCATCCATCTGTTCAACTTTGATTTCCAACTGTCTTACTTTTTTGTAGAGCTCCAGAAGCATTGAAACCAGGTAAACATCCATGGGGTAAAGGTTGCTGGCATAGGAAGCTTCGGCAATGTGCTGTCGGGAAAGCGCGATCAACTCCTCGACCAGGATCTGGTCATTCTTGCGCAGCGCGCGTACAAAACGCATCAGCGCCTTATCCTCTTCAACCCAGGTCTGGGTAGCCGAAAGAATAGTGCGTCCCATTTTTCCTCTAAAATCCCTCGAACAACGAATCCTGGAGTTGAACAATACTGGCTGCCATCTCAGGCACTTCTTCCCAGAAATGTGCTGACCGCTCTTTGAGTTGAGTCAGCAGACCCACGCGCTCAGCGGAAATCGAAAGCAATGGTTTAACGCTTACAACAACCGGCGCAAACTGAGAGACTCTCAAAACGCGCTTTAACGTCTTCTCAAAGAGAAAGGCGCATTCCTCCGCCTGAACACTTTCGTCCAAAAAAGTGGAGAGAAAATCCAAGATCAACACAGGAACTCCGGCGCACAGTTGCACCTTCCCCAACAGTGAAAACACCTGGTAGCACGTGAATGCCCTGGACAGACGAATGTTCTTCAGTGCAGCCGCGGGATCCCTGGTGAGAGGTCGTAACGCACGCGCCACATGGTACATATTGCTGCGGTTGCCGCAATCCAAAAGATAAACCTGCCCGTGTAAAGCCAGGCGCGCCGCCAGGTCAAGCAACCTGCCAGCGCCGGCATGCCGACCGTACACTACCATCAACTCGTTGGGTAAAGGCAGCGCCAGACTTTTTGACATCGCAAACACACGTTCTTCTTCCATATCTCTATTATATAGAACATATGTTCGTTGTCAAGTCCTGCCGGGTTTATTGATCAAAAAACTTTTTCAGAAGATCTGTTGCATCAGGTGTTAAATCGGGAAGAAAAATGTTCTTGAAAGCTTCTGTATCTGAAACCATGCCCTGATAGTCGTTGGCATATTGGCGTAAACGAAGGAAGAAAACCTCGTCACTTAATAGGAATCGTAATTCATGAAGAAATACTGCACCGCGTAAATAAACTGCATTAATATAGGGTCTTGCCCTATCAAACATATAAATGTCAGAATCGATGCTTCCTGTTGGGCTGAACGTATAAACACGGTATTCCCACCACCAGGAGGTTAATTCTGGATAAAACTCCTCAAGGAACAGGTACTCACTATAGGTTGCCAGGGCTTCATCCAACCATGGTTCATTTGCCTGGTCGTTGGCAACCAACCCAAACCACCATTGATGAGATGTTTCGTGGACCGATAACAAGGACAGGTAATTCTTAAATGTTTGCCTATATTGGTCAAAGTAGTCCTTGCTGAGAAAAAACAACCCGTCGTATTCCATCCCATCAGGAAAATCAGCCTCGATAATGGTCATCTCTGAATGGGGGTAATCCACTCCAAATAACTCTGAAAAGAAAACCAATGCCTCTGCGATTATGTTGATAGTGTCTTGCCCTATGCTTTCGTACTGACTATCAAAGCTGCCGATTACTTTATAGTCACCAAATTCAGTTTCAATTCTCGTACAACTTGTGCACATGGAAATCAGTACATTTCGGTATTTTTCTGATTTTATTCTGTAGACATCGTTTAGCTTTTCTATAGGTGAATTAGAGAAGATTTGGTAATCGTCTGGTGCATTTGTTGAAAACTCAAGTTCATAATCGGATAGGTCATAAACAAGATATTCTCCTACAGCCCCGGGGTCATGCATGACCCATCCATTGACAATGTCATATGGTGGAATCATTGGATAAAAATCTGCAAGGTTGACCTGTTTATTCGTCCTCCCCAGGACGCCACCAGTCTCAGGAATGGTAATTGAATACGTAAAGGAAATCGAAACAGACTCTCTCATTTTCAAGGGTTGATTTAAGGTTATAAAAAGGGCATTTTTGTCTACTTCAAAAGGTGGTTGACTCTCCTGATTGATAAATATTTCACCAATTTGGAATTCATGATCTGTCTTAAATGGTAAAACAAAGGGAATTTTTTCCAGGTCCAGAAATGTGGAATTTAAATATGTCACCTTTTCATCGACGGTTAATATCCCCAGGTTGTAGTCATACCACAAATAGAGATCATATTTTGTTCGCGGCAGCTCATTGAAAGGGGGATTTACAGTTTCAATTATAGAAGGCATTACGCTGGGTAGTGGCTGTTCAGCAACAGGTTGCGTTGCGAGTAAAATAGAATTGGTTGCCTCTTGTAATACAATCTCTTCGGTAATTTGCGACTTTTTGCATGAGGCAGACAAAATTAACATCCCTATGACCAGGAATGCCAAAAAAAATCGCTTTAGGAAATTGCACAGTATAATAGTCATCCTTTCACAATGAAAAGCACAATCACACCTACCCCTTTATTTTACATTGGAAATATACCTGTTTACGGACGATATATCCTCGCCCCCATGGACGGATACACGGACCATCCATTTCGATTGCTCTGCCGACAACAGGGTTCGGCGATTTCAATATCAGAATTTATTAACGGCATTGATATCTCCAATGGTCACCCGCACCTTCCTGCAAAACTGATGTTTTCCGCTGAAGAAAGACCCTTTGCCTATCAGATTTTTGACGACAATCCGGAACGACTTTTAAGGGCAGCGACTTTCCTTTCCCGGAACAATCCTGACTTTATTGATGTCAACATGGGTTGTTCTGCCCGAAACGTTGTCAACCGGGGCGCTGGCGCAGGCTTGCTCAAAGATCCTCAGAAGATTGCAAAGATCATGAGCTCACTGGTTTCTGAAGTTGACCTTCCTATAACAGCAAAAATACGCCTCGGATGGGACGAGGGTAGCAAGAATTACCTTGAAGTTTCAAAAATTCTTGAGGAAAACGGCGCGAGTGCAATTTTCGTTCACGCCCGTACTCGTAAACAGGAATATTCAGGAAACGCGGATTGGAATTCAATTGGCGAGATCAAAGTCAATGTTAAAATTCCTGTGATTGGCAACGGGGATGTAATTTCTATTGACGACGCCAATAAGTTGATGAATCAGACAGGTTGCGATGCTGTTATGATCGGGCGAGCGGCGATCGGTAATCCTTGGGTTTTTAATAATGTTGATTCTTTCAAAATTTCTCCGGAAAATAAATTTGAAATGGTAGAAAATCATCTTGAAAAAATAATTTCTCTTTATGGGCCAGACGTTGGTGTTCCAATATTTAGAAAGCATCTGGTGAGGTATCTCTCAGGCTACTTGCACACTTCTGAAATTCGCCGGGAAGTGTTTACCATAACCGATAAATCACAATTAATTTCTTCTATCAAAAACCTAATGGGTATTATCAAGGAGATTGTATGACAATAATAGATTGGGCGGTTCAACTTCCTGTTTCAATAACCGTGTGCGATAAACAAGGAATAATTACTTATGTAAACGAAAAATCAAGAAAAACTTTTAGCAGCGACACAACCGGTGAATTGGTTGGGAAAAATTTGAAGGACTGTCACTCACCTGAATCTACTGCCAAATTATTCCACCTTATCGACACTCAAATAAGTAATATTTACACTATTGAGAAAAAGGGCAAAAAGAAAATGATCGTTCAAATTCCCTGGTATACGCAAAACGAGGTGAGTGGATTGGTTGAACTTTCGATTGATTTACCTGATGACATTCCGCATTTTATAAGAGACTAGATGATTTACCATATCGCTAAATTAGAAGAATTTTATAATTCAAAAAATCGCGGAAGTTATTTTCCCATCCAATTTCATCAGGATGGTTTTATTCATTGCTCAACAAAAAACCAGGTTGTGACTGTCGCGAATAATTGGTTCAAAACTTCAACCGACCTCGTCCTCCTGGAAATTGACCAAAATAAGTTAATGGCAGACGTCAAGTACGAAAATCTTGAGGGTGGACAGGAATTTTATCCTCATGTTTATGGTGTAATACCGTTCTCGGCAATTTCTCGGTATTCTTACTTTGTTCCCCAATCATCAGGCTTTTCATTTCCATCCGAATGGATAGAAGTAGAACAATAGCTCTTGTCGACATCGATCATTCGACCGATACCGTGATAAAATAACCGACAATTGTCCCTGTAGCGCAATGGATAGCGTACCGGCCTCCGAAGCCGTAGGTGAGAGTTCGAGTCTCTCCAGGGACACTCTTCTAGTGATATCAATAAATGTGTCTAGCTATCCATTAAAAACCCCCGCCATTGTGTTATTATTTTTCTAGAGCTTTAAAAAGGAGTATATATGGATCTAGGTGGATACGGTCTTTATTTATTAATAAGCCTTCCTGCCCTCTTGCTGGGTTTCTGGGCACAAATGAAAATTAAAACATCGTTTAGTAAATATTCTCAAGTGCGAACCACAACAGGGCTAACCGGTGCGGAAGTTGCCAGGCGAATGTTGGATCAAAATGGGTTGAGAAATATCCAAATCGAGCAAACGAGTGGAACACTATCAGACCATTATGACCCACAGTCGAAAACTCTTCGCCTCAGTAGTGGCGTCTATAGCAGTCCAAGTGTGGCAGCGGCGGGTATTGCCGCGCATGAAAGTGGTCATGCCATACAGGATGCGACCAATTATGGTCCAATAAAATTACGAAAAATTATGGTTCCATCTGTGAAAATTGGAAGCTGGCTGGGTCCAATCATTTTTATGGGGGGTCTGTTATTTTCTTCTCCAAACCTTGCCTGGATTGGAATTATTCTATTCTCCGCGACAGCACTCTTTGCAGTCGTTACACTACCTGTTGAGTTTAATGCTTCCAATCGAGCTAAAGAGTGGTTGGCTAATTCAGGTGTGATATATTCTGGGGAATTGGTCGGGGTCCACAAGGTTCTGGATGCGGCGGCATTAACCTATGTTGCCGGCGCACTTCAATCCATTTCCACAATTCTTTACTATGTTTTACTGCTTTCCGGACGCTCTCGACGCAACTAATAAATTACAAAAAAATCCCCTGCAAGTCGCAGGGGATTTTTTTATCCATAAGCCAGGCTTCGTCGTAATGCATCCTTCATTTCCAAAGCTTTTACTGCCCCTTCTGCCGTACAAGTAAGAGGGTTGTCTACCATATAGACGGGAATTCCAATTGACTGTGTAAGGAATTTATCAATAGTCCTAAGAAGTGATCCACCACCGCAAATCGCTGCTCCCCGGTCAATAATATCTGAAACCAATTCTGGTGGGGTTTTTTCCATTACTTTTCTCGCTAATTTCACCAGGTCAACCAGGGGTTCCTGAATAGCTTCAACAATATCATCTGTTGTAAGCACCACCGGTCGTGGAAGGCTGGTCACCTGATCCTGACCTTGAACTTCCATGGAGAGCTGCTGCTCCTGCGGTGTGGCAGCTCCAATTCGAATTTTTAGTTGTTCAGCAGTTTGCAAGCCAATTATCACTCCGAAACGTTTCCTTACATAACTGACTATAGCTTCATCCAATTCAACTCCGCCCGTTCGCGAGGCTTCTCCAGAAACTATTCCATTCAAGCTGATAACGGCAATCTGGTTTACACCACCTCCAAGAGTTATAACCATGTTCCCTGAAGGTGTGGCGACCGGGAGATCAACCCCTAACGCAGCCGCCAAAGGCTGAGGAACCAGATATACTTCCCGGCTCCCAGCACCTATTCCTGCTTCGTGTACCGCTCGTCCCTCAACACTTGTAACTCCAAATGGGACAGTGATCATCATTCGTGGACGAAATACCCGCATAGGACCACAAACTTTTCTTGTGAGGTAGGCTAATAACGTTTCGGTCACTTCGTATTCAGCGATTACACCGTGTCTCAATGGTCGAACAACCTCAACGGTATCAGGAACTTTACCTTCCATCTCTTTCGCCGATTGACCCCATTCAACCATTTTATTTTCATCAGTAATGATCGCCACAACCGTAGGCTCTTGTAGAAGAATCTGATTTCCTTCTGCAATAACTGTATTGGTAGTTCCCAGATCGATTCCAAGATCTCGCGTTAAACTCGCCATTTAGGGCTTGTCCTTATCTATAAGTCAGTTTTATGAGATGATCGATACTTCTTCACTGCCTGTAATCGTAAATTCGATTTCTTCAATGCAGTCATAGTCTTTAAATACCGATCTGTATCTTCAGTTATGGTCTCTTTTAGGAGCTCTTCAGCCCTTTGCTGCGCTTTCAAAGCTCGCTCTTCATCAATTTCTTTTACGTTTTCAGCAGCATCAACTAAAACTGTAACCTGGTCGGGTTGAACTTCAGCAATTCCACCTGCGACTGTGAAATTTTCCTCGATGCCGTTTACTTTGACCGTTATTATTCCAAAGTTCAAGACCGTTAATAGCGGTGAGTGATGGGGAAGAATTCCCATTTGACCAGCAGCGCCAGGTAATACAACCATGTCTACATCATTCTGGTAGACAATTCGGTCCTGGGAAACGATCTCACAACGGATGGTCATAAATCACCTAAGAAATGGTTTTTGCTTTTTCGATTGCGTCATCAATTGACCCAACCATGCTAAAAGCCTGCTCAGGAAGATTGTCACAATTGCCTGCTAAAATTTCCTGGAAACTTCGCACCGTTTCCCGAAGGGGAACATAGGTGCCTGGGATGCTCGTAAACTGTTCAGCGACGTACATAGGTTGAGAGAAAAACCGTTCGATTTTTCTGGCGCGGGAAACGGTCACTTTATCGTCCTCGCTTAACTCGTCTATACCTAAAATGGCTATGATGTCTTGCAGGTCCTTGTAGCGTTGGAGCAATCTTTGAACTTCACGTGCAGTATTGTAATGGTCTTCGCCAACAATTTTAGGATCCAAAATCCGGGAAGTTGATACAAGCGGATCTACTGCAGGGTAAATCCCTTTTTCTGAAATCGCCCTGTCAAGTGCAATTGTTGCATCGAGATGGGTAAATGTAGCAACAGGTGCAGGGTCTGAATAATCATCTGCTGGCACATAAACCGCTTGCATCGAAGTGATGGACCCGCTACGTGTTGAAGTAATTCGCTCCTGTAACTCGCCCATCTCGGAGGCCAGTGTTGGCTGGTAGCCAACGGCTGAAGGCATACGCCCTAAAAGAGCGGAGACTTCAGATCCTGACATGGTAAAACGGAAGACATTATCAATGAAAAGTAAAACATCCATACCCTGGTCTCGAAAATACTCTGCCATTGCAAGAGCCGTTAATGCTACACGCAACCTAACACCGGATGTTTCATTCATCTGTCCAAAAACCATAACAGTATCTTTCATAACTCCGGACTCGAGCATTTCGCGGTATAGCTGCGTTCCCTCACGTGTCCTCTCACCAACACCTGCAAAAACTGATTTTCCTTTGTGTACTGTAGCAATGGAACGGGTCAATTCCTGGATAATAATTGTCTTTCCAACACCTGCTTCTCCAAAAATACATGTTTTGCCACCCTTGGTAAATGGAGCGATAAGATCAATCACTTTTAAACCGGTTTCAAAAACCTCGACTCGCGTGGATTGTTCTGCGAAGGATGGTGCTTCTCGATGGATGGGATAATACGTTTCGGTTTCAATGGGACCACCATTATCAACAGGTTCTCCAAGGACATTCAGCACTCGCCCAAGTGTATTTGGACCGACAGGAACCTTTATCGGTGCGTTTGCCCTTTCAACCTCAGCCCCTCTTTGCAGTCCATCGGTGGAATCCATGGCAACACATTGGACAATTCCACCTTCCAGAAGTTTCTGAACTTCCAGAACAATTTTCTTCCCATCCAGGTAAACATAAAGTGCTTCGTAGATAAAAGGTGTGTTGTTCTCAGTAAATGAAACATCAACGACACTCCCTTGTATTTGCCGAATTCTCCCAAACAATTCACTCATAAGTACTTCCTCCAAAAACCAACAGGGTTAACTCTGCGTTTGAGCTGCAGCACCACCAACAATATCCAACATTTCGTTTGTAATGGTTTGTTGTCTCGCTTTATTATATTGAAGCGTCAGTACATCCACTAATTCGTGTGCATTTTCAGTAGCATTGGACATGGCGATCATGCGAGCAGCGTGTTCCGAGGCTTGAGAGGATAGGACTGCCTGGTAAATTTGCATGGCAGTAAATCTCGGAATAATTTCGTCAAGAATTGTGCTCGCTTCCGGTTCATAGGTGAAAACCGAATGACTGTTAACATGTGTTGCGTTGACACCTTTCCCTTCCGGATCAATTTCCAAGGGGAGAATTTGCCTTATCATATTTGTTTGCTTGCTCATAGTCTCAAATTGTGTGAAAGATAGAAAAACTTTGTCGTATTCTTCATTTAGAAATCCTGAAACAACCATTCGGCTGATGGGAGAAATCTCCAGGAACGTAACAGGATGCTGTAAATCCGAGAAGTCGGCGACCACTTTTTCCTTTCGCCGCAGCAACAGGTCTCTACCTTTCCGTCCAACACAAATATAACTTACGGGAATATCCATCGTATCAAAATGAAGCAACGTATTCCGCAAAACATTTACATTGTACGATCCAGCTAATCCCCTATCTCCTGTGATCATGATTACAAGGATCTTGTGAACTTGCGGTCGCTCGTTTAATAACGGGTGTAAGGAGTTCCTTCCAGGTTGCCTGGCGAGGTGGAGTAACACCTTCCAAGATTTCACCGCGTATGGCTGAGACGCAGAATTTGCCAGGACGGCTTTCCTGACCTTGCTGGCACTGACAGTCTCCAATGCCCTGGTGACCTGGGCTAGAGACCGTATACTCTTGATTCTTAATCGCATTTCTCTGATCGATGGCATCGTGTTTTAACTACTAATTACTTCCAAGATGAGAGGAATAAGGATAATGCGTTCTTTAATTCCTGTTCGGTTTCAGGAGAAATGCGTTTTTCTTTCGTGATGGATTTGCTAATATGTGGATATGAAGTTTCCACCCATCGTAACAGGTCAACTTGCCAATTCTTCATCCGATCCAAAGGTACTGTATCAGCATGCCCGTTTGTACCGGCGTACAGTACGATAACTTGCTCTGCAAGTTGTATCGGTTCATATTGTGGTTGTTTAAGGATTTCCTGGAGCCTTAATCCACGGTTCAATTGTCCAAGTGTGGCCTTATCCAAATCAGAGCCAAATTGTGCAAATGCCGCCAATTCTCTAAAGTTTGCCATATCCAATCGTAATCGACCTGCCACTTGCTTCATGGCTTTGGTTTGAGCTGCTCCTCCAACACGCGAAACTGAAATACCAACATTTACTGCTGGTCGTATACCGGCGTTAAATAGGTTACCCTCAAGGTATATCTGACCATCAGTAATGGATATTACATTCGTTGGTATATAAGCCGAAACATCCCCCAATAAGGTTTCAATAATAGGCAACGCGGTAATAGAGCCGCCGCTTTTGGCGACCTTCACAATCTTTTTTTCACCTTTGTTACTATCACTTTCAAGTGACTTCTCTGCATCGTGAAAAGCCATTGGTCCGGTAAAAATCGTTTTCGGATCTGATTTTTCACGTTCTATTTCATCTCCCTTAAAAGAATTGGGGACAATAGTATAGGCATAAGCCATGCAGGCAGCCCTTTCTAATAATCGCGAGTGCAGATAAAAAACGTCACCAGGATAAGCCTCTCGTCCAGGCGGCCGGCGTAAAAGCAAAGAAATCTGTCTATATGCCCAGGCATGTTTTGATAGATCGTCATAAACGACCAGCGCATCGTATCCATTTTCCATAAAATATTCTGCGATGGCGCATCCCGCATATGGCGCAATGTAAAGCATGGCAGCAGATTCATCTGCTGATGCGGAAACAACGATTGTGTTATCCATGGCACCATATTGGTCTAATAAGGCTACGGTTCTGGCAACTGCGGCCTTTTTTTGCCCGATGGCTACATAGATACATATTAAATTCTTGCCTTTTTGGTTGATGATCGTATCGATGGCAATTGCAGTTTTACCTGTCTGGCGGTCTCCGATGATCAATTCGCGCTGACCACGTCCAACCGGGATCATGGCATCAATAGACTTGATACCAGTTTGAACAGGTGTGTCTACATCTCGTCGTTCAATAACACCCGGAGCTACCTTTTCCAGTGGTTGAAACTTGTTTGCTTTGATTTCACCTTTACCATCAATCGGTTCTCCGAGAGCGTTTACAACTCTTCCAATCAGTTGTTCTCCAGCAGGAATCGAAGCAATTCGTCCTGTTGTTTCAACGAGCATCCCTTCACGAATGGTTGAGTAATCTCCAAGTACGATAACTCCAACCTTGTCTTCTTTAAGGTTAAAAGCAATTCCTTTAACGTCATTAGAAAATTGAACAAGCTCCTGAGATTTGACGCCTGTTAAACCTTTAACTTGAGCAATACCATCGCCCGCCTCAATTACCTCACCAATATTCCTTACTTCCAGACCCTTCTCAAACAGTGAGATCTTGGACGCAAGTTCCTCAGAATATTTATTAAAAAGATCACTCATTTAATCTCCAATTAACATTGCAGTGCGAAGAAGTATTCCAATACTCAATTTTACTTCAATATAATTCTTTTTGGATTTTCGTAATTGTCTTTTGAGTTGACCTCAAGCGAGTTGTTGAAGCACAATTCGGAGCCGGCTTTCCAAATCTGAAGGGGAGTCTTTGGGGATCAACTGTATCGCTGTTTGCGCCTCAATTAAGCTGTATCCTAAATTTGTTAACGCGGCAACAATATCAGTGTCAACTTCTTTAGTAATTCCGTAAATTGGACCGAACCCCTTCATCAATTTCCCCTGAAGGTGCAAGATAATACTTTGCGCTGATTTTTTTCCGACCCCAACCACATTATTAAACAATTCTGGTTGCTCTTGAATAACAGCCTTTTTGATCATCTCCAATGACAAAGTGGAGACAATATTTAGAGCTGTTTTTGGACCAATTCCAGGTACGCCGATCAAGAGAACGAACATGTCCCGTTCCTCTACATGCTCAAAACCAAATAATGTAAGAGCATCTTCGCGTACGACGAGGTAGGTGTGCAAACTAACAGGTTTGAATAATTCCACTGAGTGAATGAATGTAGCGGAACTTAGTACTTTGAAACCAACACCTCCAACATTCACAACAAGGAAATCGTCGCCAATATAAGTGAGGTTTCCTTCAATTGAGGCAATCATTTAGTTTTCCCTTTCCGTTGTTGGTTGAACCTTTCATACATCATAACTGAAGTTGCTACCGCAAGATTCAATGAATCACTGATACCCATCATTGGAATGGATACCAATACGGAACATAGCGCTTTAATATCTTCAGGTATCCCCTGCCGTTCACTTCCCATCAATAAAATTGATTCTGAAGAGAATGTTACGTCTTTATAATCCACTTCAGCACGATCGGAGGTGCCGGTTATACGCAGTTTATTGTTTTTTGCCCACGCTATAAAGACCGGTTTTTCAGCTTTCACAATCTTTTGCGAAAATATCGAGCCCATACTTGCCCTTGCTGCTGCTGAATCGAATGGATCAGTACAATTACCAACAAGAATGACCCCCTCTCCTCCTGTGGCATCTGAAGTCCTTAATATCGTGCCAAGGTTTCCTGGATCTGCTACCTCAATCAATACTGTCCATTCCCCTGGTAATTCGGTTTTGGATTGCAATATTGCCCAATCTTGTTTAACCACTGCAGCTAAACCCTGCGGACCATCCTTTTCAGAAAGTGTTTTAAACACGTCCGCCCCAACTTCCAGGACAGGTACTCCAAACTTTTGCGCGTTCTGTATAATTTCCTTTGCTTTTTCTGACCGGGATAATTCCTGGCAAGATACAAGTGTTTTGATATTTTGAGGCTTCCGCATGGCATCTTGAACTAATCTGATGCCTTCAATAAAAAAAAGATTGGTCTCGTCCCTGAATTTACGATCTTTCAGGTGTCTAATGTCTTTAATTTGTTGGTTAGAACTGCTCGTGATCAATTCACATTTCCTTCGGATAAAGATTTCAATTTTTGGTGTCGAAGGTGGCAAATGGCGACGGCTAATGCGTCAGCAGCATCGTCAGGTTTCGGGATAGAATCTAATCCCAAGAGTATCTTTACCATTTCCTGAACCTGTTTCTTATCAGCGTTTCCATACCCCGTTACGCTTTGCTTAACTTCATTAGGCGTATATTCTCCAATGTCGAGATTCGAGTTACTTAATGCCAGCAGAATCACACCTCTAGCCTGACCCACAGCGATCGCAGTGGAAACATTCCGTTGAAAAAACAACTTCTCAACTGCTCCGCTCACGGGGCTGTTGAGAAGTAGAATCTCATTTAACTCTTTGTAAATCTTTTGAAGCCGTTGTGCCGGTGATTTTTCTTTGCTGGTCTTAATTACACCAAAACAAACAGGGGTCAAATCGCCGGCATCATTTTCACTTACAATCCCATATCCAGTCGTTTCGGTCCCGGGGTCTATGCCAATAACAAGCATAAGACCTACTCAGATTCCATCGCTGCCATGGCTTCTTCAGAGATTTTCAAGTTTGAATAAACATATTGCACATCATCGAGTTCTTCCAAGCCATCGATTGTGCGTAATACCTGTAGAGTATGCTCCACGTTTAATTCCAATTCCTGGTTTGGGATCATACTGAGTCCTGCTTCTTCAGGCATCATATTTGCTGCACGGAATCTGTCACTCAATGTTTTGAAAGATTCCACTGGCGCTACAACACTTATTTCGTCGTCATCCTGGACAACGTCATCTGCTCCCCCTTCAACTGCAATTTCAAATACTTTGTCAAAATTGAATTTTTCTGCAGGAAAAGAGAATGAGGCGGCACGTTTAAATTGCCAGGAAACAGCACCGATTTCAGCCATACTGCCTCCGGATCTTGCAAGCAAATGCCGCACCTCAGCAACCGTACGATTGCGATTTTCGGTAACACATTCAATGATTAAAGCAACGCCGTGAGGGGCATAACCCTCGTACAACACCTCTTCATAAACTTCACCTTCCTTGCCTTCACCGGAAGCTCTTTTTACTGCGCGGTCGATATTATCTTTGGGCATACTCTGGGCTTTGGCTTTGTCGATCGCCAGACGTAACCTGAAATTGGAATCAGGGTCTCCCCCGCCTTCTCTTGCTGCCATTACAATTTCTCGTGTAAGCCTGGTAAAAACTTGCCCCCGCTTAGCATCGGCGGCGCCTTTTTTCCTCTTGATCGTTGCCCATTTAGAATGACCGGACATATGTACTCCTTTAGGGTAATTTAGCAAAAAAATTATACCATTAAGGTTTTTATTTCATCTTATTATTCGGGTTAATATGGCCGAGCAACAATTATCAATCGGTGTGTATTATTGTCAGCCGGCCAACAGGTAACCAATGTCAACCTTGTGTCATCTGTCTTGCCCAACCATCTGGCATTTTGAAGCCTCACCGCAGTTTCTTGAAATCGTTCTGGAAGGATCAATCTATTAGAAACTACGTAAGTAAATGCCTCACCCTCGTAATAAACTAGGATGATGTCTCCAAGTTCAAGGTCAACAAGCTCTCCGAATACTTCTCCAAATTCGTTATGGTGACCGTTAATCACGATATTTCCTGTTTGACCAAGCAGCGCTGAGTCTGGGTGCCATCCTGCAGCAAATTTTGATGGAGCTACCCATTGACCAAAAGTCTCCCCTTCAACTTTTGTCTTGTTGTAATCTGATACGACGACCGGGGCGATTAACCCAATAGCAGGAATTTGTATCCTGTCGGGAATTTTTGGCAGCTCAAACTCAGGATGCAGCGGATCATGAATGAATGTTTGTCCGGGATATAACATCCCAAGTGGAGTCTCTTTTGGAGGTTCTATAGGAGTTTCACTAAAACCTGACGTTGGATCAGGCTCAATTATCTCTTCTGGCTGACTTTTCTCGAAAAAACGATATCTTGAATTTTCACTTTTTTCCGAGTTTGGCGCATTGATTAAGATTGCGCCAGCAATTCCACCCCCGATTAAAAGTAAACCGAGCACAATTAAGAGGACTGACGAGATCTTGCTTTTCTTCAACATTTAATGAGTATAAGATAAATTCTTAGGATCAATATCTTTCTTTAAAGTATTTCAATACATTTTTTAAAGGTTTTCCTAGACTACTGTATTCTTTAGTATTCCTATACCTTCAATACTAACTTCGACGATATCCCCCTGAGTTAAAGGTCCTATTCCCGCAGGTGTGCCAGTGAAAATCGCGTCCCCCGGTTCAAGGGTCATAATGGTAGAAATATAAGCCAGCAAATGATTCACTGAGAATACCATTTCGCGGGTAGATCCCATTTGTCTTAGTTCTCCATTAACACGGCAGGTGATCAAAGAATCTGCCGGATCAAGCTCTGTTTCAATCCATGGTCCGATTGGGCAAAAAGTGTCAAACCCTTTGCCCCTCGTCCACTGCAGGTCCTTGTGCTGAAGATCTCTTGCGGTAACGTCATTGCCGATCGTAAATCCAAAAATATATTTTGAGCATTCTTCGACTGGTATCCATCTGCCCTGCTTGCCAACAATTACCACCAATTCCGCCTCATGCTCGACTTGCTGGCTTTGCAGGGGAATCACAATATTATCGTCGTTCGCAATAACTGCCGAAGGAGGTTTCAGAAAGATCAGCGGTGTTTCGGGCAGATCAACGTTTTGTTCCCGAACATGTTCAACGTAATTCCGACCTACACAAATAATTTTGCTTGGAATAATTGGAGCAAGTAAGCGAACGTTCCTGATGTTGATGGAGGGTTCTAATCGTCGGAATTCTCCAAAAATGTTGCCTTCGATCAATCCAATTCGATCTTCATCCAACCAGCCGTAATTGATTTTCTTTTCTTTATCCATGAAACGAATGACCTGCATCTTACTCTCCAGTGTGAAAAATAATAAGGTATAATTTTGCTGTTCGGGCAGATAGCTCAGTTGGTTAGAGC
>CAZSGL010000033.1:0-3064 GCA_964606265.1 uncultured Anaerolinea sp.
GGACGCATCGATAGGTGCAGCGAATTAGGGATTTTTCATAAGATCATGCTGCCCATTGCAGCCCCAGGGGCTTTCACATTGGGTATCTTTGCCTTTGTGGGCTCATGGAACAACTTCTTCAATGCCTACATCCTCATCACCTCCCGCGACAAATACACCTTGCCAATGTTGATCCAGACTTTACGCGGCGATGTGTACCGCCCGGAATTTGGTGCCATTTACCTCGGGCTCGCGGCATCAGTAATTCCAATCATTCTCATTTACTTCCTCTTCTCTCGCTACATTGTCAACGGCATCTCCATGGGAGCTGTAAAAGAGTAAGTGCAAGGCGTTGTTCTAAAGACTTTTTTCTAAACCTGGCTTATGAGAGGCAGTGAATGCGTTTCGGTTACTTCGATGATTCTCAGCGTGAATATGTAATCCAGCGGCCGGATACCCCGCTGCCATGGATCAATTACCTGGGGTCTGAGTCCTTTTTCGGGCTTATTTCCAATACAGGTGGCGGCTACACCTTTTTCCGGGACGCCCGCTTACGCCGCCTCACCCGCTATCGTTACAACAATGCTCCCCTTGACCAGGGAAGCCGTTTCCTCTACATCCGCGACAACAAATCTGCCGCCCCGGAATACTGGTCACCCACCTGGCAGCCAGCCCGAACCCCTCTAGACGCTTACGAATGCCGGCACGGACTCGGTTACACCAAAATCAGCTCAACGCGCTCCGGTATCCACTGCGGCACCAGGTACTTCATCCCTCTTGGTGAGAACGTCGAAATCTGGGAGGTAATCCTCAACAACCAACGCAAAGAAGAAGCAAACCTCTCTCTCTTCTCTGCGGTTGAGTTCTGCCTGTGGGACGCGGTGGATGACGCCAACAACTTCCAGCGCAATTATTCCATCGGCGAAGTGGAAGTGGAAGATGGTGTGATCTACCATAAATCAGAATACCGCGAACGGCGCAACCATTTCGCGTACTTCGCCTGTTCTGAACCCACCGCCGGTTATGACACCCAGCGTGAGGATTTCCTCGGACCTTACCGCGGTTGGGATGCCCCCCTGGCAGTTGAGCACGGTAAAACAGGCAACTCCGTGGCGCATGGCTGGCAGCCCATTGGGGCTCATCAAATCTCTGTAAAACTTCAACCCGGTGAATCGCGCAAGATTATTTTCCTGCTCGGATACCATGAAAACCCCGTCCCGGAGAAATTCGATCCACCTGGCAGCCAGATCCTCAACAAACAAACGGTCAAACCACTTATTTCACGCTTTCTTCAACCGGGCGAGGTTGATCAAACATTCTCGGAATTGGGCGCGTATTGGCAAAAAATTCTCTCCCACTTCCAGGTTTCAACCGCCAACACCCACGCCAACCGCATGGTGAATATCTGGAATGCGTACCAGGTGATGACCACTTTTAATTTCTCGCGTTCCACCTCTTACTTTGAGTCTGGCGTCGGGCGCGGCATGGGTTTCCGCGACTCCAACCAGGACCTTCTTGGCTTCATGCACCTTGTACCCCAAAGGGCGAGTGAACGCATTCTCGACCTGGCAGCCACGCAGCTTCCCAATGGCGGAGCATACCACCAGTATCAACCCATGACGAAATTAGGTAATAATGATATTGGTGGGAATTTCAACGATGACCCGCTCTGGCTGGTGCTCTCAGTCGCGGCTTACCTCAAAGAAACAGGCGATTGGTCAATCCTCGATACACTTGTTCCTTTCGATAACAACCCCGCAAGTGAATCCCCCTTATATGTTCACCTCCAGCGCTCGATGCAGTACACCCTCGATCGCCTCGGACCGCATGGTCTGCCGCTCATTGGACGGGCAGACTGGAACGATTGCCTCAATCTCAATTGTTTTTCGGATACGCCTGGGCAGTCCTTCCAGACTACCACAAGCAAAGATGGCACCGTTGCCGAAAGCGTGTTTATCGCTGGATTATTTGTATTGGCATCCACGGAAATGGAAGAGATAGCCAGGAGGAGATCCGATTCCAGGCAGGCAGAAGAAGTCCACCACGCGCGCCTGGAAATGGAAAAGAAAATCGAATCCGCGGGTTGGGATGGAGAATGGTTCCGCCGCGCTTATGATGATTTCGGTCAACCCATCGGCTCAAAGGAATGCCAGGAAGGGCAGATTTTCATAGAGCCCCAGGGAATTTGCGTCATGGCCGGCGTCGGTTTGGAAAACGGCAAAGCTCAAAAAGCACTCGATTCTGTCACAGAAAGACTGGCCTTCAAGCATGGTATCGTGCTGCTCCACCCGGCTTATAAACAGTATTATCTCCACATTGGCGAAATTTCCTCCTACCCTCCCGGGTACAAGGAAAATGGCAGCGTCTTCTGCCATACCAACCCCTGGATCATGATCGCTGAAACTCGCCTGGGGAATGGGGACAAGGCGTTTGATTATTATCTGCGCATCAATCCCTCATTCCGCGAGGACTTAAGTGCTTTACACCGCTGCGAACCTTATGTTTACGCCCAGATGATTGCAGGCAAGGAAGCCGTTCAACCGGGTGAAGCCAAAAATTCTTGGCTCACCGGCACCGCTGCCTGGAATTATGTCGCCATCACGCAGTGGATCCTGGGAATACGCCCCGCCTATGACGGGTTGATCATCGACCCGGTGATCCCGTCTGATTGGGATGGATTCACCGCTTCCCGGTTATTCCGCGGGAAACACATTGAGATTACTGTCACCAATCCCGATCACATCTGCAGGGGTGTTACCGAAATCACCTTGAACGGCACAGTGATCACCGGGAACTTAATTCCAATGAATAGATTGGAACAGGCTAACCGGGTTGAAATAAGACTCCGTGGTTAGGTTGGAGGATATTTGTTAACAGATTTGCTCGAAGTGAAAACATTTGAAGGACAGGGTTTCCAGCCGTTGGTATCTTATGGTTCCTGGCGGGTGGCTGCGCTGCGCTACATGGATGAGATCGCACCAGACAGGATTGACTCAATGGAACGCCACACCGCAACGGATGAGGTTTTCGTCCTTGTTGCCGGAAGTGGCATGCTCATTCTCGGTGGTAATGGTACCGAAGTAAC
>CAZSGL010000033.1:3164-14210 GCA_964606265.1 uncultured Anaerolinea sp.
CATCTTCTCTCTCCTCTATCCTGGTTCCCAGCTGCGGCGGGCAGCTGGGAGCCCAGGGGAGTGCGTGCAGCAAAGATCAAACGGTTTTTAATTGGATTTGTTTTCCCGCCTGGCTGGAACCCAGGTACCTTTTTGGTCTTTAAGTTGTTATCTGAATCGCGGTTTCAATTACCTTTAACCCCATTTCTAGTATCGCTCGAAAGGTCGCCAACACTGCACATGGTCGGCATCGCAACTGGTAAAATTTCAAACACCCCAGTATTCAGTGGAGCCAAATGATAAAAGTAAAATATGATCAAATTAAAACTCGCGTAGCTGAGTTGATCTCCCGCATGACCATTGAAGAAAAACTCGCCCAGCTCGGTTCGTTTTGGGTTCATGAACTGCAGAGTCAGGGTCGGCTGGATGAGAGTAAGATAGCGTATAAACTCAAACCCGGTATCGGTCAAATCACGCGCAATGCTGGAGCGTGCAACCTCTACCCGTTGGAGACAGCCAGGTCAGCCAATATCCTCCAGAAATTCCTCAAGGAAAAGACCCGGCTGGGTATTCCTGCCATCATTCACGAAGAATGCTGCGCTGGAGTAATGTCCGCGGGAAGTACCATCTTTCCGCAGATGATCGGCTTGGCAAGCACTTTTAAACCCGAACTAGCCCGTCAGATGACCACCGCCATCCGCCACCAGATGCGCGCTATCGGCGCCCACCAGGGGTTAGCCCCTGTGCTGGATGTGGCACGCGATCCACGCTGGGGTCGGGTGGAAGAAACCTTTGGTGAAGACCCCACCCTGGTCAGTCAATTTGGCGTAGCCTACATCCAGGGTTTGCAGTCCGATGACCTCCGCCGCGGTGTGATGGCTACCGGCAAGCACTTTGTCGGTCATGCTTTCTCCCAGGGCGGTTTGAATTGCGCGCCGGTGTATTTAGGTCCGCATGACTTATGGGACATCTACCTGGCTCCCTTTCAGGCTGCCATCCGCGATGCCGGGTTAGCATCCATGATGAACGCTTACCCGGAACTGGATGGCGAAGTAATTGCCGCTTCGAAACGCATTCTCACGGATCTCCTGCGAGACCAATTGGGGTTTGAGGGCTTCGTGATTTCGGATTACGAAGCAGTCATCATGATCCACAATTATCACAAGGCGGCAGAAAACAGGCGCAGTGCGGCAGTTAAGGCACTCAACGCAGGTATTGATGTTGAAGCCCCCACAATAGCCTGTTACGGTGAGGATCTTCTGGCTGCATTAAAAGCTGGCGAAGTCACCATTGAAACCATTGATCTTTCGGTCAGCCGCCACCTCCAAAAGAAATTTGAATTGGGATTATTTGAAAACCCGTATGTATCTGAAGCTGATGTACTTAATGTTTTCGAGACTGCTGAAAATCGCTCCCTGGCTTACGACATCGCCTGCCAGAGCTTCGTCCTCCTTAAAAACGATGGTCTCTTGCCTCTCAAGGACTCCATTAAAAAACTGGCAGTCATCGGTCCAAATGCAAGCTCAAGCCGCGTCCTGGTGGGTGATTATTCTTATACTGCTTCTGCAGAATTGCAAGCCTTGCTTCCTGCTGCCGATTCCGCTTTCGCAACGATAAGCAAGGAAGAATTGGATAACCCAACAGTGGAAATCCCCACCCTGTTGGAATCGATCAAAAACAGGGTCTCCGCCTCCACCCGGGTGACATTCTCTCCGGGATGCGACATTAACTCCACAGACGAAAGCGGTTTTAAGGCAGCGGTGCAGACTGCGCAGGATGCCGATGCTGTCATTCTCGTTTTGGGCGGCAAATCCGGCCTCGTGCCGGACTGCACTACGGGAGAGTTCCGCGACGCCTCTGACCTCGGTCTGCCCGGTGTTCAGGAAAAACTAGCCCTGGTGGTGTTGGAAACTGGCAAACCCTGTGCGCTCGTCCTCATCAATGGCAGACCAGCCGCCATCCCCGCCCTCGTTGAGAAAACACATGCCATCCTGCAGGCCTGGGTGCCGGGTGAAGAAGGTGCCCGCGCCATCACCTCTGTGCTCTTCGGCGATGTCAACCCCGGCGGGAAACTGCCTCTCTCCATCCCCCGCTCTGCCGGGCAGTTGCCTGTTTTCTACAATCACAAACCCTCAGGGATGCGCTCCCAAATTTTTGGGGATTATTACAATGAAAAAGCAACTCCCCTGTTCCCCTTTGGGCATGGGCTCAGTTACTCTTCATTTAAATACAATAATTTGACTCTAAACAGGCAGTCTGCGAAACCGGGTGAAATCGTTGATGTTTCCATCTCAATCCATAACTCAAGTAAAGTCACCGGGGATGAGGTTGTCCAACTGTATTGTTGTGATGAGATTGCCAGCCTGCCCAGGCCGGTGAAAGAGTTAAAAGGATTTATTCGCCTCACCATGTTGCCCGGTGAATCCAAAAAGGTGACCTTCCATTTGCCGGTCAACCAGATGGCTTATTATGATGAAAAATTGAAGTTGGTGGTTGAACCCGGAAGCATCAAGGTGATGATCGGGAGTTCCTCAGAAGATATTCGCCTGGCGGGTGAGTTTATTATCACTGGGAAATCCAGCGTCGAAATTGCTGAGCGGGTCTTTGTTTGCCCGGTTGAAGTCATTTGAGAGACGAATAATCAATAAATCCATATCCGAGAGGTCCTATGCCAGAAATTAAAACATTTCCAGCCGGGTTCACCTGGGGAACCGCCACCGCGGCTTACCAGATTGAAGGCGCAGCCAGGGAAGATGGGCGCGGCGAATCCATTTGGGATGTCTTCTCGCGCACCCCGGGCAAGGTATTAAATGGTGACACCGGAGATTTCGCCTGTGACCACTATCACCGCTGGAAAGACGATATCCGTATGATGAAGGATCTAGGCTTCAAGGCATACCGCTTCTCCATCGCCTGGCCGCGTATCCTCCCCGAAGGTAAAGGCAGGGTGAACCAGGCTGGCTTGGATTTCTACGGTCAGGTGATCGACGAGCTTTTAGAGGCGGGTATCCAGCCGATGATCACGCTGTATCATTGGGATATCCCCACCGCGCTTTCCGGTGCATGGTTGGAGCGCAGTTCCGTCGATGCCTTTACGCAATACACCACCGTGGTTGCCCGCGCATTTGGCGACCGCGTCAGAGAGTGGGTGACGATCAATGAACCCTGGTGTGCCAGCTTTTTGAGTTATAAGCTCGGTATCCATGCGCCCGGGTTAACGGATCACTACCAGGCGTGTGTGGCTGCCCACCACCTCCTCCTGGCGCACGGGCGGGCATTGCCTATCCTGCGCGCTGAATGCCCCGGCGCTCACGCGGGAATCGCCTTGAATCTAAGCCCCATTTACCCGCATTCAAAATCGGACGCGGATATCGCTGCGGCTCGTTTTGCGGATGGCGAACTTGCCCGCTGGTTCCTTGATCCTTTATACGGCAGGGGTTACCCCGCGGATGTGATCGCCGACCTCAAACAGGCTGGCGTATTTTCAACTTTCACACCGGATTTCATTCACCCTGGAGATATGCAGGAAATTGCTGCCCCTGCAGACTTCCTGGCAATAAACTATTATTCACGTAATGTTGTTAAAGCCAGCCCCGGTTTCGAGAACAACCCCACCCGCGTTGACCATATCCCCGCACCAAAAGACAACCAGACGGAAATAGGCTGGGAGATCTACCCCTCGGGTTTGTTCGAGGTGCTCGACCGCGTCTATCGTGATTACAAACCCGCCGAGATCATCATCAGCGAGAATGGCGCCAGTTATTCAGTTGCACCCGATGCCAGTGGCAGGGTGCATGATCAAAAACGTATTGACTACCTGCGCGACCATCTGCTGGCGGTCTGGCAGGCGATTGAGGCTGGCGTGCCGGTAACCGGCTATTATGCCTGGTCTCTCATGGACAATTTCGAATGGTCCCTTGGTTATTCGCAGCGTTTTGGCATCGTCCACGTGGATTACGCCACCCAAAAACGCACACCCAAGGACAGCGCCCTGTGGTATTCGCAGGTGACCAGGCAAAATGGAATAAGTGTAAATTAAAGGACTGAGCGGGAAGACAGTTAGTAAAGAATAGCCCTGTTACAGATTCTTCTAATCTTAAAATCTCCAAAAACGCTTGACAAGCATAGAACTTTTGTGCTATAATGTCAAAGGTATTTATCTTCCAATTCATCGCAAATCCGAGGGATTCATTCGAATTGAATTTAATTGTTTTGTTGCAAAATCATCCAAAATTTAGCTTTTTTGAATACAAAATTGATTTGTTTCTCATTTGTTCCCATTTTTTAATTCTTACGAAATCAAATAATGAATGAAGGATTTATAGGGAAATGCGGGAAATCAGTTAGCTTGCAATTGTCACTTTTTAAGTTTCCTTTATTGTTTTTACTCTGAGACTTTGCTACAATGACCGCAGCGGGATTAATTACTTATCTTTTTGAGTTTACAGGTTTTGTAGAAGCAACAACACACAATCTATACGTTCAGGGAGGTGCGTTCAGGTTGTCCGGAATTCATTCGTTTCACCGATGAGTTCTTTCTGCTTTTAACCTGACCACCTCTACATTAGCAATCCTTACCCATAATCAGCAAAACCCCGGAGGAAAAAATGAAAAGGTTTACCACCAAGTTTTTCTCACTAGTTGTTGCGCTCAGCCTGGCATTGGGAATGGTTGGTCAGATCACACAGCCTGTTATCGCTGATGGCTCAGCAAGCCTAACCGCGTTTGGGGTAACCTACACCCAGGACTTTGACATTCTGGCAATAACTGGAACAACGAATGCTACCAGCACATTACCCATTGGCTGGATGCTAACTGAAAGTGGTGGTGGATCAAGGGATAACGAGCAATATGCGGCCGACACTGGTGGAAGCAATAGCGGCGATTCTTATAGTTACGGATCAGCTGCTTCCACTGACCGCGCTCTAGGTGGGCTTCAAAGTGGCTCAGTAATACCCACAATCGGCGCATCATTTACCAACAATACCGGTGGAACCATCTCCTCCCTGGCAATTGCTTATACTGGAGAGCAATGGCGATTGGGAACCATTGCGCGTCAGGATTATATAAAATTCCAATACAGCACAAATGCCACAAGCCTTTCAGATGGATCCTGGTCCGATATAAGCAGCCTCAATTTTACGGCTCCTGTTACTACCGCCGTTGGAGCAAAAGATGGGAATGCTGTTGCTAACAGAACTACCTTGAGTTATACGTTAACAGAATTATCTATCAGCAACGGGTCGATATTTTGGATTCGATGGTTAAGTTATGATGCTTCTGGCGCAGATGATGGTCTCGCAGTTGATGACTTTTCCTTAACACCCGATGGGACTTTTGAAGATTCAGCTCCAATGGTCTCCTCCACTAACCCGGCTAACGGGGTATTGGATGTTCCACTTGACTCGGATATCTCCATTACCTTCAGTGAAGCGGTAGATTTGGCTGATGGTTGGTACGATGTTACCTGCTCTGCCAGTGGAACCCATTCCACCATCGTCTCCGGCGCAGTAGACACTTACACAATTAACCCGGACGCGGATTTCTCGACGGGTGAGGTTTGTACGGTGACCTTAACCGCCGCCATGATTACCGATCAGGATTTGCTTGAACCCGGCTATACCATGCTGGCAGACTATAGCTTCAGCTTCACAACTTATGTTGACGTCTGTACCACGTACATTCCCATCTACAGCATCCAGGGCAGCGGTTTATCAGCAGCCATAACAGGAACAGTGACAACAAACGGTGTTGTGGTTGGTGATTTTCAGAACAATTCATCTGTCGATAATGGCAATTTGAACGGTTTTTACATCCAGGATCTAACTGGGGACAGTGACCCATTGACCTCGGATGGAATATTTATCTACAGCGGGAGCACAGATGTGCTTCTCGGTGATCAGGTGAGCGTAACTGGCTCCGTCTCAGAATACAACGGACTAACCGAAATTAATGCTGCAAAAATCGTTGTTTGTTCCCAGGATGAGACTGTGGCACCCACCACCCTCTCCCTGCCTGTGTCTAATGTAGATGCTTTGGAATCATATGAAGGTATGCTGGTCACCTTCCCGCAGGAACTCATAATTTCAGAATATTTCAATTACGATCGTTATGGTGAGATCGTCTTGACCTCAACTCGGCACATGACCCCCACGGCATTGTACGAACCCGGTTCGTCCGAAGCTGCCGCGGCTGCGCAGGAGTTTTTACTCGATAAGATTACACTCGATGATGGGCGCACCGCAGAGAATCCTGATCCCGCCATCCATCCGAATGGAAATGTGTTTGACCTGACCAACTTGTTCCGTGGCGGAGACATTGTTCAGAATTTAACTGGTGTGCTCGATTACAGTTTCAACCTGTATCGCGTTCATCCCACGCAGGGAGCGGATTACGTTGCTGTCAATCCCCGCCCGGATGCACCGCCTGAAGTCGGCGGTACGCTGAAAGTGGTCTCAATGAATACCCTCAACTACTTCTCTACCATCGACACCGGTGCCAAAATCTGCGGTCCGCTTGGGAACCAGGAATGCCGTGGCGCCGACACCGTTGAAGAGTTATTGCGCCAACACAACAAGCTGGTTGCTGCCATCAGCACAATGAATCCGGATGTGGCAGGTTTGATCGAGATCGAGAATAACGTTAATGATCAGGCATTACAGAAACTTGTAGATGGATTGAATGCTGTAATGGGCGCTGGCACGTATGATTTCGTTCACACTGGACCCATAGGTGGAGACGCCATCAAAGTGGCTTTGATCTACAAACCTGCATCTGTCTCGCTCGTCGGAGACTATGCCATCCTTGACTCATCCATCGATCCCCGCTTCATTGATGACGCCAATCGCCCGGTGCTGGCGCAGTCGTTCGAAGATACAAATGGCGGAATATTCACCGTGGCAGTCAATCATCTGAAATCCAAGGGCTCTGAGTGTGATGCTGATCCTGACCTGTTTGATGGGGCCGGCAACTGCAATCTCACCCGCCTGGCGGCTGCCGAAGCACTGGTGGATTGGCTCGATACAGTACCAACCGGTAGCGGCGACAAGGATGTCATGATCATTGGCGACCTGAACTCCTACGACAAGGAAGATCCAATCGATGCCATCATTGCTGGACCGGATGACATCCTTGGCACCTTCGATGATTATGTAGATATGACCTTCCTCAACGAAGGAGAACATGCATACTCTTATGTCTTTGATGGTCAGATCGGATATCTTGATTATGCCATGACTGCCACTTTGGCTGACCAGGTTACAGGTACCACAACGTGGCATGTCAACGCCGATGAACCAGACCTGATCGATTATGAAATGTCCTTCAAGAAGGATGCCCAGGACGCAATTTACGCCCCAGACTTCTACCGGTACTCCGACCATGATCCTGTCATCATCGGGCTTGATTTGATCCCCACCTATGAATTCATAGGATTCAATAAACCCATCGAGAATCTGCCGGAAGTGAATAAAGTCAACGCTGGCACAAATGTACCCGTCGAATTCAGCCTGAACGGTGACTGGGGGATGGAGATCTTTGAATATGAGGTTCCGCTTATAACGGAATCTGCGTGCGATTTCACTCAAGAACCAGTTGACTTGAACAAAGTGTCTTACATAGACCGCTCCAAACTTCTCTATGATTCAAAACAAGACCAGTACATATACAACTGGACAACCAGTAAGGAATGGGCAGGTTCCTGCCGGATGCTGACCATAGTCCTCAACGATGGTTCAATTCACCAGGCAGCCTTTATGTTCAAGTAAAAGACACCTATGATAGACAAGAAGGGGTATTAACTTCAATACTCCTTCTTGTTTATTAAGCTTTTCCTCCCTGGTCATGCAAACTACTAGGGATGGAATGAAGTAAAGGAAGATTTCAACTTCCACGCGCTTGTCAGTGCAACCCTGGTAGATAGGAGATCGCCCTCTCATTCCATTAAAAGGATTGGGATTCTCACCAGTCCTTTTTGGCTATTTTCTAAAAGGATGTGTAATAATTAGACGGTCCATGCAAAACATAAAATCCCTCCTCACCACAGTCATCCACAGTAGAAAATTGCCGTATTACTTTGCGGGTATTGGGCTTGCGCTCTATATCGCCCAAACTATCCTTTTCACACAAATCCGCATACCCAACATGGATGAAGGTGCCTATCTCTTTAAAGGACTCCAATATGCACGCGGGTCCTCTGTTCCGTTTGAGCCATACAGTTTCTGGACCAATAAGATGTATCTCACTTTCTATCTATACGGGTGGATCCAACTGCTTTTTGGTCCAGGATTACTGGTCTCGAGGTTTTTTTCAGCAACTCTCGGTGTTTTTTCGGTTATCGGAATTTGGCTCATGGCTCGCCGTTTTAGTAATAATTGGATCGCCGCTGCTTCAGTTTGGGCAATGGCGTTGAACTCGACAATGATAAGTATTTACAGTATCGGGAATTCACAGGTAGTGGTCATTTTTTTCCTGGTATGGAGCCTCGCATTTTCACTGGGGGAAGGTCGGAAAAACTGGGAGATCTTTTTAGGCGCTGCACTTGCAGCCATTATGGTCTTGTGCAGAGAAAACATGATCTTCGTTCCGCCGCTTTTGGCTGTATATTCCTTCTGGCAGCACGGCAGGAGAAAAGGGTTCATCACTCTTATCACTTCTGGTACCATCCTCCTAATCGGGCATCTTATCTTTTGGCCGGAAATCTTGTACTTGTGGGGAAAGTGGCTTCCATTTATCTCACAATCGGATAACACTTTCACTCGGGTAGCTGGCTTGGAAAGCCTACCGTCCTCATTTTATACACGCTTACACAGCCTCGCCCTTTCAATCCGAGTCTTCGCTCTCCCTCTGACAGTAATTTTTGTTGCACTTATCCTTTGGGTTAAAAAATCAGCCTGGAAAACTGGTGCGTATTTCAAAACTGCTGTATTCCTGGTGACAATATTGATCATTTTGATCGGGAGCCACACCTGGGCATCCATTGGAAATGATTATTGTGTATATTGCACCACAAATTATTATGCTTTCTTCATGCCAATCGGCTTGGTGTTATTTGCGGTTAGTTATGCTTCGTTTTCTTTCAAACGCTCCGTTTCAAGGTTAATCCCTTTACTCTTCATAATTCCTGCAATAGGTACTTTGATCGGTTTCTCATTCTTTGAAAAAATCGGTTACACGCTGATGAAGATAGCTGTGCCAAGAATGAGTGACGGTGGACTCCTTCCTGGAACGGTAGAACTCTGGCAGTTACTTGCAAACAAGTTTCAAGTTGATTATGAGTCATCAAGGATGCTCCTTCCAGGAGTTCTGGGGCTGGCAATCTCGATCACATTCCTGCTGTTAATCTGGATCATCTACAGGAAAACGCGCGCAAAGAACAAGGTGAGTTACACCTATTATTGCTGCCTGGCTGTGTTGATCACGTGTTTAGTCCTCTCACCGATGTTGACCTGGCCTACACAGGAAACATTCAGCAAGGTTAGTGTGCCTAATGCCTTTAAGAAGATTGGAGAAGCATTAGCCCAATCTACAGCCCCTGGCGATAAAGTTTATATTGATGGCGGAACTACCGCAGTCCCATTATTGTATGTCGATGATATCGTCTATCTTCCGGCGCAGATTAACGTAAAATTCTCATACGTGAATGACATCGATTCTAATCTTGTGGCGCAGAGTGGGTTGTGGAACAGGCAAATCGCACAAGATTGGAGAAAACAGTCTGTGGTGTTTCTAATTGAACAAAGTGAAATGGCAAATTGGGTAGAGTACATCCAATCGGAAAATCTCATTTCCGTTCCAATTAATATTGATTATTCAAACATGCCTCAAGAATCAAGAATATTTTTGTTCATTAAACCCTGATTGGTGCGAGGGTTTATAAACATAATGAGGTGGAAATTTTTATGAGAAAACATTAGCTATTCACTAGGAGCGGCAGATAAAGATCAGGTAACCAACTCATCAGGTGAGGATCCTCTTTTTCGAGTGTACAATTATTAAACTTGAACTCAGGTCTTGAATGGACAAAAAGTGAAACTTTCAATTATCGCCCCTGTTTACGATGAAGCAGATAATCTGCGAGAACTGTATGACTCCCTCGTAAAAATACTTGTTCCTCTTGGGTATGAATGGGAACTGGTATTCGTTGACGATGGAAGTACCGATCAAAGCCTCTCCATTATGCGCGAATTTCTGGATGAACAAAAATATGACTTGCAGATCATCGAGTTTCGCAGGAATTTTGGACAAACTGCAGCCATTGCAGCTGGGATCGAATATGCCAAGGGAGACATCGTTATTCTCCTGGATGCTGACCTTCAAAATGACCCAGCCGACATTCCGATGCTCTTGAATAAAATGGATGAGGGGTTTGATGTCGTCAGTGGGTGGCGTAAGAACCGAAAGGATAATTTCTTCCTAAGAACAATACCTTCAAAAATCGCCAACAGTCTGATATCCAGAGTAACCGGACTAAAACTTCACGATTATGGCTGCACGCTAAAAGCCTACAGGCGGGAATTCCTCGGCATGTTCCGTTTGTATGGAGAAATGCATAGGTTTATTCCTGTCTATGCTGCAGCATCAGGTGCAAAAGTAGCTGAAGTGGTGGTGAATCATCGCCCTCGAAGAAATGGAAAAAGCAATTACGGACTGGATAGAACAATAAAAGTGATCCTTGATTTGTTTACAGTCAAATTCCTGATGAGTTATTCTGCCAAACCGATGCGCCTTTTTGGAGGGGTAGGACTTGGCTTAATGATTCTAAGCACTGCATTACTTCTATTCCTCGCGATTAGAAAGATCATCCTCACAACATCCGTAATGGAATCGCCGCTTTTCGTCATCAGTGTCCTGATGTTCATCCTGGGATTCATTTCCATTCTGTTAGGGATGATCGCTGAATTACTGATCAGGACATACTATGAAACCCAGGGGAAATCCACATACGCAATCCGCGCAATTTCCGAATCTGAACCAGAAAAATAGCCGATGCGCATCCTCACGCTAAACCACGAGTATCCTCCCCTTGGTGGTGGCGGTGGAAAAGCCTGCCAGGATATAGCAACTGAA
>CAZSGL010000033.1:14310-16224 GCA_964606265.1 uncultured Anaerolinea sp.
GCTGACGGGCATCCCTTACCTGCTCACTACTCACCTCGGAGACATTCCCGGTGGATCGCCGCAGAAAACTGGCAAATGGTTCCGATGGGCTTTCCCATTGACTAAGCTCATCTGGCAAAATGCTTCAAAAATCACCACAGTTAGCGCATTCACGGCAATGCTTGCGAGAAGTGCGTATGGTATCACACCGGAAATTATTCCGAACGGAATCCCGATTAGAGAGTCAATCTCAATCAAACTTCAGGATCCCCCGGTGATTTTATTTGCCGGCAGGTTTGTCCCCCAAAAAAACCTGGAAGTCTTCCTCGAAGTCCTGGATTCGCTCCGTTATCTACCCTGGAAATGCATTATGTTGGGGGATGGCCCTTTACGAGAGAAGATTGCGGCAAAAATAGTTGAAACCAGATTTGGCGAACGGATACAAATTACGGGATGGGTAACCCCTGAAGAGGTGAGCAGTTTTATGGATCAGAGTGATATCCTGTTTATGCCTTCCCTAATTGAAGGTTTACCAGTTGTTGGTGTCCAGGCGTTGGAAGCCGGGCTGGCAATTGTCGCCTCCAACGTGGGTGGTTTTGTAGATCTTGTTGAGCAAAACCGGAATGGCTCTTTACACACACCTTCTGATGTGACCGGGATGAAAGAAGCATTAACCCTCCTGCTCACTGATAAGGCAGCCCTGCGCGCTGCCCGCATCAGCAGCAGAGAAATTGTGAACAAATTCGATATTAAAAAGACCACTTCTAAGTACGAACGCCTCATGGTTGAGGTATGCCAGGACAAAGACCAAGTTATCCATTAGGTCCAGAAGGACAATAGGTGGCAGGTGCACATTTGTTTGATTTCAGTGGAAATTTTTGCCTGGGGAAAATATGGCGGTTTTGGTAAAGCTACCCGCATTTTAGGTCGTGAGCTGGTTAAACGTGGTTTCCAGGTATCCGCTATCATCCCCCGCAGGGGTGCTCAAAAAGAAGTAGAAGAACTCGATGGAATCACGGTCTACGGTTACAATATTTTCAAACCTATAAGAATGGTAAAAATATTCAGGAATTGCATCGCGGATATTTATCATTCCCAGGAGCCAAATTTTGGAACTTTCCTGGCGCAACATTATCATCCACAGAAAAAACACATCATCACATTTCGCGATACACGTTTATTTTCTGACTGGGTAATTGAATTTGCCCATCCTACAAAAAACCTCTTCCAGGTATTTGCAAATTTCTTATTCGAAGACAATTTTCTCGTCCACAATGCTGTAAGAAAGGCTGACGCCAGATTTTCTGCCTCCAAGTTCATTATCGAACGATCTTTCCGAAAGTACCACCTGAAGGAAAATCCAACATTCCTTCCTACACCAGTCGACGTCCCAAATTCTGTTGCCAAAGCAAAAATACCCACTGTGTGTTATATCTCAAGATGGGATCGCAGGAAAAGACCCGAATTGTTTATAGAACTAGCCAGGTCAACGCCGGATGTCCATTTTGTTGCTGTTGGAGCCAGTCGTGACGCAAGGTACGACCTATTAATCCGATCCCAACTGGAAAAACTACCAAATGTTGAAGTTCACAGTACGATTAATCAGTTTGAGAGCAATGAATTGCAGAAAATTTTCTCGCGTAGTTGGATACTGCTAAATACAGCTGCTCGGGAAGGGCTGCCTTTATCTTTTGTTGAAGCGTGTGGATCAGGGTGCGCAATATTGAGCTCCGTTAATCCGGATGGGTTCACTTCCAGATTTGGTTATGTTGTAACAAAGGATAATTTTTCAGAAGGTCTCTCCATTTTATTAAAGAATGATTATTGGCGAAAAGTTGCACTAAATGGATTCACGTACATTCAAGATATTTTTTCAACTGAGGCGGCAGTAGGGCAACATATTGAAATTTATACGGAGATTATGAACGCGGAAAA
>CAZSGL010000033.1:16324-17747 GCA_964606265.1 uncultured Anaerolinea sp.
CAGCTCTCGTATTTGAAGTTCAAAACTTCATTAGTTTGTTTTTTCGATTATGGTTGCTATTAGCATTAAAGTTAAAAATACCTGTAAGATTTCTTAAAAATGTAATGTCTAAGAAGTACCAGGAGACTTTAGAACTAATTGAAAATGCAGATTTGATTGTGATGCGGGGAAGGAATTACAGGAATCGAAAAACAGCAGTGCTCGAAATCTTTCGTATGCTTTCCAAGATCTACCATCTTTTAATTTGCAGCTTGCTTTCCAAAAAAATGGTGTTAATCGGGGCTTCAGTTTGGGATCAAAAAAGTAGCTTGGCGGAAAAAATGCTGGGGTTTGCTCTCAAATCATGCAAATTTGTTACTGTACGAGAAACGTTTTCACTCAATGCAGCAAAGAGAATTGCCAATATTTTTAACTTTCCAGTACCAGTTTTGACACCGGATCTATCTTTCGCGGCTTTTGATGATCGAAGGAACATTATCCTCAATCGCAAGAGGCTGTCCCAGGGTCAATACCCGGAAGTGATTGGACTGACAATACATGATTGGAAATCCGAAGGGCAAAAAACGAGAGACATGTATTTGAAGAGTATTTCAGGATTGATTGATTATTATTCTGAACTGCACTCTCGGATCATAGTGATTCCCCAGGTAACGATAGCTTGGGAACACAACACAAATATAGTCAATGAATTACAGTTGAACTGTAGAGCCGGAAATCTCGAAATTATCACAGGGGATCCATCGGTACGGGAATTGCTGCATATATACTCCAACCTGGACTTGTTAGTTGCCACGAGAATGCATTCTGCCATTTTTGCAGCGGCAGTGAATACTCCCATCGTTGCAATATCGTATGATAAAGGCGGAAAGTGGAATATTATTGAAGAACTCGGATACAAAACCTACTTATTGAACTTTGATCAGTTATCACCACAATTATTAATTAAAAAAACAATTGACTGTTGGCAAAATAAAGAATCGTTAGTAAATGTTGCCGAGAACCGTGTCGAAAAGAATACTGAAAATCTTCAATTGTTGATCAATTTGTTCGCGTCGTTGAAAATGAAAGCCAACTAGAACAACTCTTTTTTCAAAATCAACTGATTACTGAGCTAATTGATATAATCACAAAACATTTTTTAATTATTAAAGGTGGTTAGTGGAAACTCGGTTAGGCAATATTCATACAACCAAGAAATGGAGAATTCTAAGCCTGGCTTTCTTCATTGCTTTGGTAATTCTCGCTATTTTTTTATTGCCCTGGAAAGACACCTGGCAAATTCTACGCAGTGCCGATTTTAAATACATTATTATTGCTTTTTCACTTGTAATCCCACTCCACTTTACCACTTCTTATACCTATAAACTCATATTAGATGGTCAAAAAGCTCGTATCTCCTATTGGCGTTTATTACTGATCAATA
>CAZSGL010000034.1:0-17546 GCA_964606265.1 uncultured Anaerolinea sp.
CTGAAGGGAGCGCAAACCGCCGTTTTCATTTTGATCACTTGAACATACGGGGAAAACCTCGCCCGCCTGTTTTCTGCATTGTCTTCATTAACCGTTGTGCATCTCTAAATTGTTTTAAGATTCGGTTAACTTCCATTACTTCGGTTCCAGCTCCCCTGGCAATCCTGCGTCTCCGTGAGGCGTTGAGGATATCCGGATCCCGCCGTTCATCGCGGGTCATTGAACTTAAAATGGCTTCAGTTGCTTTGAGCTGCCTCTCAGTATCTGCAGGTGAAACATTCCTTGCCATTTTGCCCATCCCGCCCGGCAGCATATCCATGATCTGCGAGAGAGAACCCATCTTCCGAATTTGTTTCAGTTGATTTGCAAAATCCTCAAGGGTGAATTTTCCCTTGAGCATCCGCTCGGCATCTTCCTTTTCGATCTTTTGATCGAACGCAGCTTCAGCCTTTTCAATTAGCCCAATCATATCACCCATTCCCAAAATACGGGAAGCCAATCGGGTGGGATCGTATGCTTCTAATGCATCAACACCTTCACCGACGCCAAGGAACTTTATCGGAACGCCTGTGACGCTTCTAATGGAGATGGCAGCACCGCCTCGGGCATCACCATCCATTTTTGTAAAGATCAAACCGGTTATTTTTACCGTATCGCGGAAACCCTCGGCAATATGCAGGGCTTCCTGCCCAATCATTGCATCAACCACAAGTAAAGTATCTGCCAGCTTCACCTTGCGGGAAATTGCCAGTAATTCATCCATTAAAGGCTGGTCTAATTGAGATCGGCCAGCTGTATCGAGGATTACAACGCTGTACCCGCCTTTTTGCGCTCTGTCAAAAGCCTTCGCTGCCAGGTCGGGTGGTTTCACGCCATCCTCAGCCACGACCTCGACCCCGATTTTTTCTCCCAGGGTCTGCAACTGTTTCACAGCCGCGGGGCGGTAAGGGTCGCCAGCAACAAGAAGGACACGCTCACCTTCTGAGCGCAGTTTTTTCGCAAGTTTGGCTGCAGCGGTAGTCTTGCCTGAACCCTGTAAACCCACCAGCATGATCACGTAAGGCTTAACACCACTTAAATTTAACTTGGCAG
The DNA here is from genome assembly GCA_964606265.1 of uncultured Anaerolinea sp. Lineage (GTDB taxonomy): Bacteria > Chloroflexota > Anaerolineae > Anaerolineales > Anaerolineaceae > UBA6107. The sequence goes on from CAZSGL010000034.1 coordinate 1,093, forward strand.
GCTCACCAAGAGTCTTAATTAACTCCTCGTTTACGATCTTTATCACCTGCTGGGCTGGATTGAGTGCTTTTGACACCTCAACTCCAATTGCGCGCTCCCGCAGCCTGGTGGTGAAATCTTTCACCACTCCATAATTCACATCGGCTTCGAGCAGGGCCAGCCTAACCTCACGCAGCATCACGTCAACATCCTCAGCAGACAATTTTGCTCGTTTGCGCAATTGCTGGAAGACATCATTTAACCGGCTGGTCAGATTTTCAAACATTCAGATTCACACTCTTTAAATAAGAAAGGGCCACCCAGGGTGGACTCGACAGGCATGATTTTATATTGAGAGAGGCATTCGGTCAAGGGAATCCTCTCGGGGACTAAAACTCAAATACCAGAATATCAGAACCAAAACTAAGGTTCAGGGTTAATCCAGACATATTGGTAATGCATTTGGAGGATTAGACATGAATAAAGTAATGATCGTCACAGACAGTACCTCAACCATTCCAACAGAAATGCTCAACGGGCACCCAATCAAGGTGCTTCCTTTGCAGGTGATTTGGGACCACAAGGTGTACAGGGACGGAATAGATATCCAGCCCAAGGAGTTCTACGAACGCCTGGCGGTTGACAAGGTTATGCCGTCAACCTCGCAAACTACACCTGAAGAATTCAAGGCGGTTTATGAGCGTTTGCTTGAAGAAGGCTACGACATTCTAAGCATTCACATCTCCAGTAAACTCTCTGGCACCATGGATTCTGCCATCCAGGCAAAACGCGAATTCCCGGGCGCAAGGATCGAATTGGTTGACTCCCTGAGCACAAGCATGGCTCTTGGCTTCCAGGTTCTCAGTGCAGCTCGCATGGCAAATATCGGCGCCAGCTTGAGTGAATGCACCTCGGTTGCAGCAGAAGCCACAAAACATACTGGCGTATATTTTGCTCTCAATACACTTGAATTCCTGCATCGTGGTGGACGTATCGGTGGGGCTGCGGCATTCATGGGAACCATGTTGAATCTCAAGCCATTATTGGAATTGCGTGACGGGCGCATTGAAGCTGTCGAAAGAGTGCGCACATTTAATAAAACCGTTGACCGCCTCCTCGACCTGGTTGAAGGCAAACTGAAGAACGAAAAAGGCCCCATCCGCCTCGCCGTCATTCACGCCAATGAAGAAGAAAAAGCTGAGAAGTTGCTTCAACGCGCGTCTCATCGTTTCTCAAAGACAGTGGTTACAGATGCGGTCATCACTGCTGTCAGCCCGGTACTGGGCACTCACACCGGTCCTGGGGCATTGGGTATCGCATTCATGAGTGGTATGTAAAACACCCCGTCTTGCTCTAATTGAGGGGCGATGTCAGCATCGCTCCTCTTCTTTTTCCTCAATTGGTTTCTGGTAAAATTCATCAGACATCAAAACTCGAGGTGCACATTGAAAAACATCCCTTCCCTGGGCATTCAGATCCCGGATATCCTTCTTCCCAACAATTCAGTTGATCTCCAGAAATGGGCAGTTATCGCTTGCGACCAGTTCACTTCGCAGCCTGAATACTGGCAGCAGGTGGCAAAGGTAGTCGGTGACAAACCTTCTACTTTTCACATCACCCTGCCTGAGATTTTCCTCGGTAAACCAGAAGAAGCTCTTCGGCTTCAATCCACGCAGGTAAAAATGAAAGAGTATCTTGATCAGGGAATCCTTGTTCCCCACCAGGGGATGGTCTATGTAGAACGGACTGTAGGTGGCAGAACCCGCCGCGGACTGATGCTTGCCCTCGACCTTGAGCATTATGATTTTTCTAAGGGATCTCAAAGCCTGATCCGCGCCACAGAGGGAACAATTTTGCACCGGCTCCCTCCACGCATTAAAATACGCGAAAAAGCCAGTCTGGAAGTCCCCCATATTCTCGTCCTTATCGACGACCCTGACGATTCAGTCATCGGTCTTGTGGAAAAAAGCAAAGCCGATCTGCCAATCCTCTACAATTTCGACTTGATGCAATCCAGCGGTCACCTCACTGGTCGGGCTGTGGATTCTGAAGAACTTGAATCCCGGGTCATTGATGCCCTGAAGAAATTGGGTCAGCCGGAGTCCTTCTACACCAGGTATTCAGTCTCACACGAACATGGCGTGCTCTTATTCGCCGTGGGGGATGGAAACCACTCACTGGCAACAGCCAAATCAATTTGGGAGAAAATTAAGGCTGAAGTGGGGTTGGATCATCCTGCCAGGTACGCCCTGGTAGAGATGGAGAATATTCACGATCGTGGTCTCGATTTTGCACCCATCCACAGGGTATTATTCAGTTTCAAAGAGCAACCGGTCCTCGCATTACAAAGGTTCTTTGGTACCCGCGTGACATTTGCCCCGGTGGAATCTGAAAGCGAAATGATCAAACGAGTGAACGCGCAATCCGGGAAGCACCATTTATTTGGTTTGATCACCGCTTCAGGTCACCAGGTGGTTTCCGTTGAGTCTCCCATCAGCACGCTACCGGTCGGCACCCTACAGGAATTCCTGGATTCCTGGCTCAAAGCCGGGCAAGCTGGGACGATCGACTATGTACATGGCGATGACGTGGTTTGTGATTTGGGCTCAAAGAAGGATAATGCCGGCTTTTACCTTCCTGTTATGGGCAAAAATCAACTGTTTAAAACGGTAATAATGGATGGCTCCCTCCCCCGAAAGACATTTTCCATGGGTGAAGCCCACGAAAAGCGCTTTTATTTTGAAGCACGCAAGATTATATAAAGCAGAATCAGATGCCTGATCTATTGCAGCCGACAAATCCTGTTGATAATGGCAATAATACAATTACCAGCCTGACAGCGGGTATGACCGCTGATTATCGGGTTAAGGTAACCATCATGCTTCATGAAAACCATTCCCGCCCTAACCTTTCGCTTCAATTACTCGATGCTGATAATTTAGAATTAGCCAGGTCATTCATCATCAATGTTATTGACCAGAAGACTGATTTCACCTTGCACCTCAGGCAATCACAGCTAAAATACCCGCTCCGTTTGCGCTGTGAGTCTTTTAAGGTTGACGATGTGCCCATTGATTTTAAGGAAGTATTCCTGGACTCTTGAAAAATGCCAAATATAGACAAAATGGATGCGAAAATAATACGAAGAGTCCTGGTTTCTGGAATTCTCCTAGTATTCCTTCTCACAGGCTGCGATTCTCTTGCTAAAACAATTACACCAACATCCACTTCAACTCATCCTGTATTCACTGAAACATCAACTCCAACCGCTACCGCTACACCCATCCCTACAGCCACTGTAATTCCAACACCAACACAGGAAATTGCTGTCGGAGTCTGCAGTCCGCTTGTAGGAATCGGTCGCGAAAAACTCTACAGGATCACTTCCAATAAATACGTCGCTCCTGACCCATACGTTGAAGGCGGACATCCGGCACTGGATTTTTCGTTTTACAAATTTGAAGCTTTTACAACTTTTAAGAATTTTCCACTGCAGGCGGTTCTTCCAGGAAAAATTGCCCTCGTGGTAAATAACCGCTTTCCCTATGGCAATATGCTTCTGGTCGAGACCCCTCTGACTCAAATTGATCCCTCTTTCCTGGCAACCATCCCCCAACCCACGCCACTTCCCGGGAGTATCTACTCAACCGGGGATCGATGTCCTGTAACTGGCAGCCCGGTCACGTGGGATGCCTCCGGCAAATCCATCTATGTTCTCTACGCCCACCTCGCTCAACCCCCGGAGCCAACTGTTGGAGACGACATTTCCTGTGGTCAGCCCATCGGCTTTGCCGGGACCACTGGCAATTCAGTAGAAGAACACCTTCATTTGGAAATGCGTATTGGTCCTTCAAACGCTCAATTCAATTCGATTGCTTCGCAGCATTCATCTGCCAATCTCGAGGAAAGGTACAATTATTGCATCTGGTCTATATCGGGTGTGTTTCAACCCTTTGACCCGGCTATATTGCTCTACCCATGATCTAGCCGCAATAAACTTCGAGGAGTGGTAATGCCAAACGGAATCCACGCGTTCAGGACGAAAATTATATTACTGCTCCTGGTCTCTGCGGCGATCCTTTTGCTTGTTGCGTGCTCTGGTACAAAAGACACTCCTGCACCAACAGAAACTATAACTACATCTACATCCACCCTCCCCCAACCAATTGTTACTGAGGATTCACCCACTGCCACCTTACTTCCAGTCATCGTGGATACTACAGGTGGGCAAAGCGTAGGTGTGATCACCTTTTCAATGGGAGAAGCCGGTTATCAGCATCTGTTTGCCTACCATCCAAATTATCTCCCCATCAGCCGATTAACCAATGGTCAGTGGGATGATATTGATCCGGTCATCAGTCCTGATGGCAGCCTGCTTGTATTTGCTTCCAATCGATCAGGGGTTTGGGATCTTTACATTTGGGATCTTGCCGCCAACGCACTTCACCAGCTTACCAATTCGCCGGAAGTGGAGACTAATCCGGATTGGTCCCCGGACAACCAATGGATTACTTACGAATCCTACTCCAATTTTCAGACCAACATTGTCATCCGCTCAGTCACTGATCCAACTTCTCCGCCAATCCAATTAACAGAAGGGGTTGGCAATAATTATGATCCTGCCTGGTCTCCACAAGGTCGTTTGATTGCCTTCTCAACAGACCGCTCCGGCAGATCTGAAATCTGGCTGGCACAATTGGATACTGCAGAAGACAGGTTTTTAATCGCTGCCGGTAATGAGGATGCTGATTTCATTCAACCTGTCTGGTCGCCTGATGGCAATTCGCTCGCCTGGGCAAGAGTCTCTGACAATTCCATAATAGAAGTATGGTCGCCTGCCGATGAGACGGGTAAGCGCTCCTTTGTTGGCTCTGGCAAAAAACCTTTCTGGTCGGCTGATGGTGGAACCTTAATGGCAAGGGTAGATACTCCTAATCAATTCTTCCTGACCGGGTATGCAGTCCCCAGTGGTGTGTCAGTTTATCCGCTTATCACCCTTCCGGCAAAAGCATCCGCATTCCACTGGTCAGGCGGCAATTCGTTTCAGTACCTCATCGCCATTTTGAGTTCTCAAGATGTAACACAGTACGAAACGCCGTGCCAACCTGGGCATACCACTTCCTCCAGTTCAACTGGTCGCTTTTCTCTTGTCAACATAAACGCAATTACTGCCCCTAACCCGTTACTCTCCGACACCACTGATGAATGCTTTACGATTCTGCGCGCTGCCATTGGTGAAAAAATTGGATGGGACTTATTAGCTATTTTGGAAAATGCAGCTCTTCCACTTACAGCCGCACCAGACCCTGCCATCCCTCAGAATTGGCTCTATACAGGCCGTGCGATATCATTAAATATTGCACCTTTCCAAGCTGGATGGATGACTGTAAGTCGTGAAGATATCCAGGGTAAAACCTATTGGAGGGTTTGGGCAAGATGCCTGCAGCAGGACGGTTCATGCGGACTCCCAATAAAAGATCCTTCATGGGACTTTGTTTCCCGCGCATCCGGCGACCTTTCAGCATTTGAAGCAGGTGGAAAACAAGTGAATCCCCCGGCAGGATATTGGGTGGACCTTACAGATTTAGCGCTCCAATATGGATGGCTGCGGTTACCCTCCCTTAACAATTGGCGCACGTACTACCCGGGAATTCTTTTCAACACATGGGTTTACCAGCAGGCAAATTCCTGGCGTCAGGCAATGCTTGAACTTTATCCAGTGGACGTGATATCCCTCGTTGAAACAGGCAAGTAATGGCACAGAATTTTCCTGAGAAATTCCAATTAACAAATAACCCTCCACCTGCCAAAATGCGGTTCTTCCGCTTGGCACTTCTGACAATCCTCTTATCCAGTATTGCATTCCTCAGCCCGGTCCCGCTCGCGGGAGCAAATGCTCTTCAGGGAGAGACTCCAACTGTCACAACAATTTCGGAAACGGAAACCCCGGCTGCCCCGCCTGTATTTCCAATCGCTGTCCAATTCCCACAATCTTCGTGGGGCGATCCAGCCTACCAGGCCCCCTGGGCTTTATCCCACAACGACCACTTCTATTTCAGCAGTCCACTTTCAATAAGCTCGGATCACAAAATAACCACCGATTACCGTTACGGCTACTATTACACGGAAGCCGATGTTGCACACACTGGCATTGATATTTCGGGAACCCGCGGTGAACCAGTATTGGCTGCAGCCGAGGGAACGATCCAATTTGCAGGGTATGGATTACTTTATGGCGGCAATGACAAGGAAGATCCATACGGTTTAGCTGTGATGATTCGTCACGATTTTAGTTATGCCGGATATACTCTCTATACCGTTTACGCCCATTTGGATAAGGCAACTGTATCCAAAGGAGATTGGGTGGAGATGGGTTCGCAGGTCGGGGTAGTCGGTATGACTGGTGCTACTTCCGGACCGCATTTACACTTTGAGGTACGTATTGATAATGCTTTAGGAAACAAGGTTCAGAACCCGGAACTTTGGCTCGCTCCATCTGTCGGGCACGGAGTACTGGTAGGTCGTGTGGAAACCACTGGTGGTGCCATAATGACCACCAAAAATCTTTGGCTCAAATCTTTGGATACCGGTAAAAACTGGACAATCGTTTCTTATTCACCCAGGACAAAACAGGTTGATGATTACTACCAGGAGAATTTCTCACTTGGCAATTTACCTGCCGGCAATTATGAAATCTCCACTTACTACTACTATAAATTATACAAAGCGAACATATATATTTCACCTGGCGCGGTCAACTACGTGAAATTTCAAGGTACTGCCGGTTTTTCAACTGACCTCCCCCGAATAGAAGAATCTGATTTCTTGAAACCCTCTCAATAAATGAGTTTTTTATTAGTTTCCTCCACTTGACAATCTCTCAATCCAGTTTATATTTGAAGGTTGTGATTAGATTGAACGGAGGAATAAAAATGTTAAAGAAAAAAATCGCAGTTAGCAGCCTGCTCATCCTTATGAGCATTACTCTGCTGACATCCTGTGCAAAGGCAACACCAACAGTTGATCCAAGTGCAAAGATCACTGAAATTGCTTCAACTGTCCAGGCAGAATTGACGAGTATCGCTTTACTTACTCCATCTGCCACTGCCACTCTTGAACCCACGGCGATGAATACACAAGCCCCCGCGACTGCTACTTTGGATCTGTCAGCAATTGCCACCAGTACCCCAACCATGAGGCCTATCCTCACTGGCACAGTATCTGACGATGCCAAATACATCAGCGACGTCAACTATCCTGATTACTCAATTGTTGCACCCGCGACCACTTTTGTTAAAACCTGGATGATCCAAAACACCGGAAAAACAACCTGGACAAAAGAATACAAATTGATCTATCTTGAGGGTATGCTTGGAGCCAATAGCGGTACATCGGTTTCACTCACGAAAGCCGTCGCCCCAGGTGAGCAAATTGAAGTCAGCGTGACTTTCAAGTCACCAGATGCCAATGGCATCTATAACAGTTATTGGAAAATGTATAACGCCTCGGGTTTCATTTTTGGTGAGGTTTTAAGTATGATAATCACAGTCGGTAATACTACAGTTACACCTACGGTTACTTCTACGCCATAGGAACAGCATGCCCGCAATCAATCGGGATGAACTTTTAATCGAAGCTAGAATAAAAGCCAGGGCGCTAAGCCTTGGCTTTTTATCATGTGGCATCACCACTCCGGAACCATTGGAATCGTTCTCCCGATATCAGCAATGGTTGGGTAAAAACCAGCATGGAGACATGAAATACCTTTCCACGCCATATCACCAGGAATCCAGGCGGGATGTTCATACCTTAATGCCGGACGTCCAATCAATCTTAAGCCTGGGATATCGGTATCCATTACACCCGATTGCCTTTTTGCAGCAGCGTGACAGAGCCCTTATTGCCGGGTATGCTGCCGGGATTGATTACCATCTGGGCTTACCTGTTCTTCTGGATGCCCTCATCACATTTATTAGGTCTATTGCAGAGGTGAATGTTCAAGCCTTAAGATTTACAGACAGCGCCCCGATACTGGAACGTGAACTTGCACAACGCGCTGGGCTTGGATGGATTGGCAGGAATTCATGCGTCATCTCCCCTGAATTTGGTTCAACATTCCTGCTCGCTGAAATTTTTGTTGATCTTCCATTAGCTCCGGATTCTTCAGACAATTTGGATCGATGTGGTACATGCCAGCGCTGTATAAATGCTTGCCCCACTGGATGTATCAATCATGACCGCACGATCGATGCGTCCCGCTGCATCAGTTGCCATACCATTGAAAATAAGGATAATATTCCTGTCGAGATCTCAGAAAAAATCGGGAATTGGTTGTTCGGGTGTGATGTCTGCCAGATGGTCTGCCCGTGGAATAAAATAGATCAGAACAGTTCCGCTGGTTCTCATGCACTTTCCCTCTCAATTCCGGATCTAATCCAAACCCTTAGTTTCTCTCCTGAGGACTTTGTAAAACGCTTTAATCAATCGCCGATTCTTCGGGTGAAGTGGCAGGGTTTTCTGCGCAATGCCCTGATCGTTCTGTCTTCACGAGATCCTGAGATTGCGCTGCCTGCTCTAAAAAGCTTTATTCGAACCAATCATGATGAAAACTTGTTAGCTGTTGCCCATTGGTCAATTCAGAACTTGAAAAAAAATCCCCCGGTTTAAACGGGGGATTTTTTGTAATTTCATTGTTTACGGTTTGGGAGTAGGCGTTGGTGTGGCAGTCATCAACGTAAGCGTGCTCGTTGCCTGCTTGGTTGGGGTTGGTGTAACGAGATTCACACGTATTTCTAAAACGGTGCCAGGGTAAATCAGGTTAACATCTGTGATCTTGTTTTTTGCAATAATGTCTTCAACTGTACTGTTGAATAATGATGCAATATATGCCAGTGTATCCCCCATCTGAACTGTATACGGGATCACCGTCCCTCTTGGCAGATCACTCGGGATCTGAGTTGGGGTTGGCAGTTGCTGTCCGGGTGCAGGAATGATTATCGTATCTCCTGGTTTGATCGGGCAGATTCCGTTAGTAATCTTGAGGTCGTTAATCGCCAAAAGGACGAGTAGATCAACCCCAAAACGCTCAGCTAGGTCTGAACAATTATCATTTGCTAGCACTTCATAAAACTGAGGGCCTGATGCGGTGGCAGTGGCAGAAGGTGTAAATGTCATAGACGGTTCTGGTGTATTGGATGCTGTTGGGGTGGGCTGTGTTGCTGTTGGAGTGAAGGTTGCTGTTGCAGTTGGTGTCTTTGAGGCAAATAACCCGCCGAATGATTTGGAACCGGTTGCTACGACAATGATGATGATGATCCCGATCAATGCTAAAATACCGGCAAGCACCCCCAATATAAATGGCATCACTTTCTGGCGCTTTTCATATTTCTTGATTACTGATTGTGGAGAATCAGAGTTGCTCATAGTTAATCCTGTATTTTTCTTCCATTCTAATGTTTGATATGAATTGTTTCGATGTTTACAGTTTCAATTTTTTGTGTAAATTACCTGATATACAAAAACATCATACCATAAAAAATCAAGTGTATTTACGTCCAAAATTAATGTCGTTCTAAGCCTGCATGTTATAATCAGCTTTATTGAGTAAAACTTTTGATAAATCGCGGAGGCACATTCTATGGAAATTACTACAAGTCAATACAAACATTGCGATGTTGTAAAAGTCACTGGTCGTTTAGATAGTTTCACCTCCCCGAAATTGATGGAGGAATTGGTCAAGCTTAATGATCAGGACAGGTTTAAGATCGTTATGGATTGCAGTAAATTAGATTTCATATCAAGTGCTGGCTTGCGGGTATTAATAGCCACATTGAAGAACTGCAAACGATACAATCGTGGAGAACTGGTAGTAGCGGCATTAACGCCAACCATTCAGTCGGTTTTTGAACTTGCAGGTTTCCATAAAATTTTCAAGATCTATCCTGATGTGCTATCAGCGGTGGGGTCTTTTTAGAATTAGCACATGCCAACACGTACATTTACCGGTGTTTATGCGAGCCTGGCTGAAATCGCTGAGTTCGTTAGGTTTTCTGTCCGCGAATCAGGGATTTCTTCGACCGGATTGTTTTCACTTGAGACAGCCGTCGATGAGGCTGTATCCAACATCATCGAACATGCTTACGAAGGCGAGAGTAAAGGTACAATCCGCTGCCAGATCAAACAAGGGAAATCTGCAATTAGTATAATTCTTGATGACCATGGCAAACCTTTTGACCCTGCTTGTATTCCGCAACCAAAATTACACGGAAGACTAAAAGACCGCGCAAACCACGGTCTCGGGTATTACATGATGTGCCAGTTGGTGGATGAAGTTCATTTCGAATTTAATGATGACCGAAATCGGCTGACATTAGTGAAATATTTCGATTGATGTGAAAAATAACCAGGATCTGAGCTGGAAGGAATACTTGAAACTGGGCGAAGAACTTTTACGCCTTCCAGATACTCTTAGCCTTGTTAACAAGCTCCAGGCAACTGTTGATAATAAATTAGAATGTAAATCAAAACTATGGCTGTGTGAGCCATTCTATCCTTTGCCTGGAGAACCTCCTGTCGATACCCTGCCCCATCCACACGTCTCATCAATAGTGCAGGAAGCATTCACTGAAAAGAAAATCTCCAGTATTTCCAAGAATAAAACTCAAAACCCCTCCCAAATAATTGAAATCGCAATTCCAGTAACCACCCGTGATAATACATTGGGTATTTTTCACATTGTCAGGGAAACTGCAACCCCATTCACATCAAACGAAATTAATTATGTAAAAGGTTTGATTGCCTTTGCTGCGGTATCAATGCAGGTGAACCGACAGGTCACTCTTAAAAATTGGCGCTATGACCAGTTATCCCTGGTGCGTTCGGTAAGTTCCCAGATCGCCAATGAGTTGGATCTGGATGAATTGAGTAAAAAAGTAACCAGTCTTATCCAATGTTCCTTTGATTATTATCATGTAGGTCTGTATACCCTCGAAGAGGGAACAAACGCGCTCCAATTCAGAGCCAGTTCATTGAACTGTAACCCATCAGATAATCCTCTCATGGATGTAACTTATGGAGAAGGTCTTGTCGGCGAAGTCGCTCGAACTGGGAACGAAATTATCTGCAGTGACGTAACCACAGAACCAAGGTACAGGCACCTCGATTCCCTCCCTCTAACCACTGCTGAGGCTGTAATCCCTTTGATTGTAGAAAACAGAATCCTCGGAGTGTTGGATATTCAGAGCGACGCTCCAAGAGCATTTCATGAGAATGACATGCTTGTCATTCGATCTCTGGCTGATAATATCGCACTGGCTGTAGAAGGAGCCCGGTTATATAACAGCCTGGTAAAACGCGCAGACCAGTTGGCTGCACTCGCAGATATCAATTATTCACTGTCACAAATCCTCGATCTTGACCATCTCTTTCAGGAGATCGTGTCAGTGATCCATGATCGATTTAATATCCCGTTTGTTCACATTTTTACGGTTCACCCCGGAAGACGCAAGATTATCTACGAAGCGGGAAGCGGTAAACGCGCCAGGAACATCAAAGCCAAGGCATTTGCCTTTCAATTGGATTCACCTAAAGGGATCATCCCGCATGTCGCGCAAACTGGTCAACCAATCCTGGCCAATGATGTCTCACAACAACCTCTATACAAACCCAACCGGGCGGCACCCAATGCCACCAAAGCCGAAATGACCTTACCTTTAAAGTTTGGTGATGAAGTATTGGGAATATTGGATCTCCAATCCGGACATATCAATGCATTTACAGAGGATGATCTGGCTTTGTTTGAGGGGTTGGCTTCAGGAATTGCGCTTTCAATACGCAACGCAAATATTTTCCGTACGGAAAGATGGCGCCGTTCGGTTGCAGATAGTTTTAAAGATGTCGCCAGTCTTTTATCAAAAAACCTTGCCTTGGATGACCTGCTTGAAAAAATATTGATCGAGCTGGAAAAGAATCTGCCATGCGATGCCTCTGCAATATGGTTGTTAAGTGATGCTGCTGATGGTGGCACAGCCGCTAAGGACCTGAAACTTGCTTCTGTCAGGGGAACAACCCGGGCATCCATTATCAATTCATTTGGAGAATCTCAAGCAGTCCGCAGTTTCCTCGAGTATGCTCTCGAAGGAAATGAACCGGTGATCCGAAAACCCTCCGATCCTTATGGACCTCTTGGGATTGCATGTAATTTCAAATCGACGTATTCCTCAATCGCTGTCCCGCTTTTCTCATCCAATGAGGTGATTGGTGTACTCACGCTTGCCCACCAAACCGAAGGTCGGTATGGTTCAGAAACCTCATTGATTGCCACTACTTTCGCCAGTTACGCCGCAGTGGCAATAGAGAATGCTCATTTGTACACTAGCGCCCAGGAAGACGCGTGGTCTTCCACGGTTTTACTGCAGGTCGCCGAGTCGATGCACGCCATTTCAACAACTGATGAGCTTTTGTCAACCATTGTAAGACTCACACCGTTACTGGTCGGAATCAACCAATGCGCTCTTTACCTGCATAATCCAAATACCCATGCATTTGATATGAAAAAATGGTACGGATTCACCCCATCCGAAGAAGAATTGTTCCTCAAGGATGGTGATTCAGTGGGTTTGATTCGAGTCCAGGCAACCATGGCTCCGGTTTATATTGAGAATCTTCTCCATGAATTGGGAATTTCTTCATTTTCAGTCGAAGATTCAACCGGTACCCTTGTCTTGGTTCCATTAATTTCTCATGATGAGTTATTAGGCCTGTTCCTCGTTTCTCACAATTCCACCGGTGAATTCGGCGTCAGTAATAAATTTACGAGCCAAACGCTTGCCATACTTTCCGGTATCGCTCAACAGACATCGGTTGCACTCGAGAATATCCGGCTGGTTGAGAATCGGCAGGAGGAAGCTTATATCACGGCGGTGCTCTTACAGGTCGCCCAGGCGGTGGTCAGCCAAAACAACTTGCAGGATATCCTAGAAACGGTTGTTCATCTTCTCTCCATTCTAGTCGGTTTGGATGCCAGTTTGATTTACCTGTGGGATACTGAAACCTCTACTTTCACAATAAGCAATGCCACATCTTCCTCTCAAATAGAAGCGGATCAATTGATAGGGAAGGCTTTTCACACAGGTGAAAATTGGATACTTGACCAGGTTTTCACTACTGATCAGATGGTCGCTTGCCCAATACCTGAAAGTGAATCACCCCTTGGGAACTGGGAATCCGTAAACTGTGAACCTGTTGCCGACCTGCATCTTGCGATGGAACAAAACTGGTTGCTTGGATTCCCATTATCAATAAAAGGTGTCTTTTATGGTGTTCTCGTTGCTCGGGAGAGAAACGTTCTGCCAGCCTTTCATGACAAACGTATTGAATTGATCAAAGGTGTCGCACAACAAACCACCCTTGCCATCCAAAATGAATGGTTAAAGAAGGAAATGGTCGGGCGCGAACGCATGGAGCGCGAGTTCCAACTGGCGCGTGAGATCCAAAAAACCTTCCTCCCGGAAAGTACTCCGAGTCTTGTGGGTTGGGATTTTGATCTCAAATGGCAAACAGCCCGGGAGGTCGGTGGAGATTTTTATGACCTTTTTGAAACAAAAGACAAAAAACTCGCCATTGTGATTGCCGATGTATCTGACAAGGGCATGCCAGCAGCCCTCTACATGACGGTTACCCGAACTTTGATTCGAGCCTCAGCCCAAACCACCGCTTCACCAGCCGCGATCCTCGAAAGAGTAAACTCACTATTGGAAATGGAATCACGCAATGGCATGTTTGTAACTGCATTCCTGGCAATTTTAGATCCAGTGACAGGCGTCGTTACTTACGCCAATGCGGGTCATAACTTGCCATTATGGTTTAAGTCCTCTCAAAAAGAGTGTCAGCGTCTTGAGATGGATGGAATTGCCCTGGCAGTGACCAGTGAAGCACGTTACATAAACAAGAAGATTACCTTGGAGAAAGGTGATTATTTACTACTCTACACTGATGGAGTCACAGAAGCATCTACCGCTGAAGACGAATTATTTACAGAACCCCGGCTTTATGAATTGATAAATACTACAACCATGTCGTCTTCAAGTGAGTTATTAACTACAATTGAAAATGCCATCCAGGAATTCCGGGCTGGTGAACCCCCCTCTGATGATTTGACTATGATCAGTATCCATAGGATAGATTAAAACCTCCCCTTTCGGGGAGGTTTTGATTTATTTTCCGCTTATCAGGGCTAGCCAAATCTGCCAGTTTGGTACCTGGGTGGGGATGGGAGTGGATTCAAAAACCGGTTGTTGGGTTATTCCTGCTGGTGACAACGGTATGATCAATTTCTCCCCCGGTCGCGCCATATGCCCTTCGTTGTAAGCCCATTGCTCCACCGCTCCCTCAGAATTGGCAAAAGCCACTTGCGTTTCAAGAACATCCAAGGTGGTCTGCAGTTCTGCAACCACCGTTAAGGCTTTGTTCTCTTGTTCCGAGAGGCGCGAAAGTTCATTGAGGCGGGAATTCAAATCCATCACAAGAAAGAATAAAATCACTGCGGCAACCACTAACACTGCTTTTTTAATATCAAAGGGTATCTTTGGAAATTTAAACTTCTTTCGCATATCGTTATATTACTCCATTCTGGAGTTGCAGGCAAGCAAAAACCCGATGGCAATGCCATCGGGTTAAGTTTGGTGCCGAAGGAGGGATTTGAACCCTCACAAGCGTAAGCTCACTACGCCCTGAACGTAGCGCGTCTGCCAATTCCGCCACTTCGGCTGAAATACGATTGTATTCTATCAAATAGTACCGCATTGTCAACCAACAGGTTCTTTTTTAATGGTTTTATAAATAAACATAAGTTACAATCTAGATAATGGTTTAGTTCTTGCACAGTTGACAATTAATACAAATGTTGTGTTTAAGGGGAACCATGGATAATCAAACCGATTCTACCTTTCAAGATCCATCAGTTCCGCAGCAAAATGCGGATGGGGTCAGTCCTCCGAATGCCCAGGACCATATTCAAGTTTCAGGTTCAAATGCAGAGGGATTTCAACCGGATTCCGTTTTGGAAATTCAGCATTTGGAAGGTGAACTGCGTTTAACACTTGAAGAGATTGCCCGCCTCCAGAATGCTCTTGCTGAGGCCAATATGAAATTGATGTCAATTCAGGCTTCCCCTGCCGCCTCATCCAAACAAGGCTCGGCTGAAGACTTGATCCGTCCTATGGTCAAAGAACTCCGTCAACCATTAATAACCATAAAGGGTTATCTAGACCTCTTACTGAATGAGTCAGTCGGCACTCTTGGCGCATTCCAGCGAAGGTTTGTAGAGCGAATACAAAAATCCATCGAACATATGGAAGAATCCTTCGATACCATCAGCAATACAAATACCGAAGAGATGCTCGGTCGGAGCTTTTATTCGCAGTCCTTTTCCGTGAGAAAATCAATTGAATCTGCTCTTGACCTGTTTATAACCACTATCCGATCAAAAGAGATCGTGCTTAAAATAGATATCCCTTATGAAGACACTCGCTTATTTGAAGATAAAGAGAGTTTTGAACAGGTTCTAAATCTACTAATTACCAATGCCACTTCTGTATTAAACTCTGGCGGTTCACTAACGATTAGCCTTCAGGAATACCTGACACTTCAACCCCAGGAATTGATCATCACCATTGAAAGCTGTGACCGCAGCATTACCCCATCGGAACTTATTCCAGTTCTGCCTGACCTCTACAAGAACCAGAGCCTGACCCTGCCTGGATTTGGTCTCCCGCTGGAAGATATCATCAAAGCTGGAGAACGGATCAAACAAATGGGAGGCAAGAATGAAGTCTTTTCGAATTCTTGTGGAGCAACAGTGGTTAAAGTACGGTTGCCCATCGTTCAGGGTGAAAACCTCAACCAAACATAAGTTCACTTTTAAAGAGTAAAATTACTGCAATGCGAAAAACGCTCATAGCGTTATTGGTTTTAACTTTTTTACTTTCAGCATGCAATTTTCCAATCAATGGGGAATTCACATCAACTGTAATTCCTATTTCTGATCTCCTGATAAATCAACAATCAAAGTACCTGCCCACCCCAACACCATTCCAGCCGATCCCGCCTACGCCTACTCTTGGTCAGCCACCAGCAACTGGTAATTCTGGTGATGCCACTCAGGCTGGCATCCCTGCCGAATCTTCTCCCTTAGCTCCCCAGCAGCTTGATAGGCCTCAAGGTCAGGTAAACATATTGTTACTCGGCTCCGATTGGCGGGCAGGTTCTGGTTTCCGCACCGACGTCATTCTTTTGGTGTCATTAAACAAAACTACAGGTACCGCCACTCTTTTATCATTTCCGCGGGATCTTTACGTCGATATTCCCGGGGTTGGAATGTCCAGGATCAATGCAGCCTTTCCTTACGGAGGATTTGATCTCATCTCTGCGACACTCATGAATAACTTTGGTGTTGAAATTGATTACTACATGCTTAC
>CAZSGL010000035.1:0-17462 GCA_964606265.1 uncultured Anaerolinea sp.
TTCAGTCAGTATAGGCAACTTTACTCAACTGTCAAGTTCATCTGTTAAGATGGAGTCCCCTTGTAACCTCACCTTTTTTTAAAAATGGAGACTTCCTGTGTTTCGTAAACGAGTTCATAGTTGGGTTCTAGTTTTAATAGCTCTGCCAAGGCGTTTTTCACCGGAATAAATTCCTTGCCTTCCGCCACATCCAATGCCTGTTTGCGCACATAAACATGGTCATACTCCACCTGGTAATCTTCAGCCCAGTCTTCCAGGCAGCTCACGGATTGATTGAGGCAACTTTGTAGTACCCTGGAACCTAAAACGGCGTCCAAAAATTTTCCTCCTCCAAGCCATTCAGTCCCCTGTACCGTTCCAACGCTGGTACGTGCAGTTATTGCTGGCATCCATTCTGAGACCGGGTCGCTCGACCACAAATATCCCGTGAGGATTACAAACCGGCTGTCCTCATCTGTGTTGGCTTTGATCCAATTAAAAGCGCTTTGGTCTGCCTCCGTCATCTTGATAAAAGTGAATGGCAGCAATACGCGTATCCCTGCAGCAAACCACTGAGTGAATAACAACGCTAAGAACAACTTAGAGATGATAGTGGTCGCGAAGAATTTCTCCCCCTTTATTCCATCAATACCCCTTCTCCACTCATCTAAAAGGTTCATCACCGTGATCATTGCGTAACTGGCGAATACTGCCAGCATAGGCGCGATGAATATCTTAGCACTGCGGGGAGCCACGAAATAGGAGATTAGCATTAAAGAGGGAAGAAAATAACGTTTGGGTACAATGAAAAGGAATAAACCGATCATTCCCAGGAAAGCAATTGACTTAACACCAGCCTCATCCGTGAGGCTCAGGTTGAACAGGTCAACAAACGCGTTCCCATCCTGTCCTGCGGTAAGAAAAGCTGAGATGAATGGGGTGAATCCATGTTGTTCAACAACCTGCACCCACCAGGGGGTGGTTAATGCAATGGTCAATACCGTAATTGCCAGGGTTTGAAAAGTCCCCTTTTTATTCCTCTGATTAAAGAGCCAGAATATCGGCACCGCTACAGCTGTATGAAACCCGGTTTCCGGGTGGGTAAGAATGGTCATGCTGGTGAAAATCGCCACCCACAAAAGGTTGATGGGTTTTTCTTCCACATACAATCGGAAAAGGAAATGCAGCGTAAACAAGGCTGTCAGGAATGCCATCGAACGGGTTACCCCGCCGCCCATGATTGCCCAATTATATGTAACCGGTGACAATGAAAAAATCAAAACTGCCAGCGCCAACTGGTTATCATCATCGATCATGTCCTTTGCCAGCAGGTAAAAAGCGGGAATGGTTAAAATGGTGACAATCGCCGGCAGGACGCGATAGACCTCAAGCAGGGACCAACCTGAAAACTGGCTCAACAGACCTGTCAGATAAAAAGCCAGCGGCGGGTAGGCGTAAGGAATTCCCAGGTGGTTGTAATTGGTGAGCACAGGCAGGTGGAATTGGTTGGCGATGAGCTCCTGCGTCATCTGGTAAAAAAGTCCCCCATCGTTCAAAGGAAAGGGTGATGCGAGCACATACGCCAGACGGACATACGCTCCAACCACCAGCGCCAGTACAAGGAACACAAGCGATGGTTTTACCTGGTTGAGTTTTACACGGAAATCCGTGAGAGTAGAACCTGGTTTCATTTTAAAAGTGGGATCCTTGAATTAGCATCCTTAAATTATACAGCCAACAAACCCGGTTAGGTGGTGAAAAGTCAATGCTAAAAGATGTCAAAACTCCATGTGAAAGGATTATACTCAGGAACAAAACCGAATACTAATGTAATCACGAGTGATGCTATTTTTAAGGATTGAATTGAAAAAAGCGCCTACGCTCCTTTACCTGGTCATATTTCTCCTGATAATCGCTGCCCTTTTCCATGCTCTTGGTGTCACTGGAGTAATCAAATCGTGGAATTGGCTGCGCGCTTTTGAGGTTATGCCGGGTACCATTTACCTGGTATTCA
Organism: uncultured Anaerolinea sp.; assembly: GCA_964606265.1. GTDB lineage: Bacteria > Chloroflexota > Anaerolineae > Anaerolineales > Anaerolineaceae > UBA6107. The sequence goes on from CAZSGL010000035.1 coordinate 1,994, forward strand.
AAAATGTACTCCTGGCGCTTGGTTTTTTGGCATCCGCAGTGGCATTTACTTTTCGAAAGCGTTGCTCGCCCGCGTTGGCAGCCGCCTTTACACTTCTTTCTGCTGCCTGGTTCTGGGTTGACCGTATCGTCCTCAATCAATCCCCATTGCCATTTTCGCGGCACGTTTTCGCAATGGTTTTAACACTCCTGTTCGTATTAATTCTATTGCTTTCCTACTGGTCACTAGAGCCATTCATGAATCTGTCACGTGCAAAAATATCTCCGGGAGGTGATCTCGATGAAAAGACATGAACTCCCTTTGGAAATGGAAGTGAAATTCTACCTGCAAGACAGAGTGTCTTATGAGAACCGTCTGCGCAGCATCGGTGCTAGGATGGAGCGCATCCGCACTCACGAGCTGAATTACCGCTTCGATACCCCGGACATGCGCCTTTCTCATGAACACCGTGTGCTGCGCCTGCGTCAGGATAACACAGTGATCCTGACCTATAAAGGTCCAGCAGTAGCCCAATCCGAGGTCAGCGTCCGCCCAGAGATTGAATTTGAGGTCAGTGACTTCACTGCCGCCCGCCAACTTCTCGAAGCTTTGGGTTACAAAGAAAGCGTCCGCTATGAAAAGTGGCGCACCATCTACACGCTTGATGGCCTCGAGATTACTCTGGATGAAATGCCCTTTGGGATTTTTACTGAGATCGAAGGGCTGGATGCCCGCGCCATCCAGCAAGCCGCTGCCAATCTTGCCCTGGATTGGTCCGCCCGCATCACTTCAAGTTACATGGTCTTATTCGACCGTGTGCGTAGAAAGAAAAATCTGGAAATTCGCGACCTCACCTTTGAAGATTTTCGCGGAATTACAGTTTCGCCGGAAGAAATGGACCTCAATCCAGCCGATAAACCTTTATACTATTAGGAATAACCGTTTACTAAATAAGGTTTACAACAAAATCATCATCAGGAGTGAACCATGAAATTAATGATCGCGTGTGACATGGAAGGCATTAGCGGAGTCGTCTCCTGGAACCAGGTGGACCCCTCTCATCCGGAATACCAGCGTTTCCGTCATATCATGACCGCCGATGTGAATGCAGCAGTCGCAGGCGCAAGCGCTGCCGGGGCGACAGAAATCGTCATTACAGACGGGCATTGGAACAGCGGGAATGTGCTTCTCGAGGAACTTGACCCTCGCGCCAGCCTCAACACTGGTACGCCTACCCGGTTTTCCATGGTGCAGGGAGTGGATGACAGTGTGGATGCTGCCATCTTCCTGGGTTACCATGCCCGCGCAGGGTCCCTTGCCGCCGTCCTTGATCACACCTGGTCCAGCGTGCGTATTGCCAACCTATGGCTCAACGGTCGCCTGACAGGCGAATTTGGCTTGAACGCATCTTTATGCGGACATTTCGGAGTGCCTGTACTCATGGTGAGCGGAGATCAAACCGTGTGTGCCGAAGCCCACGATTGGGTCCCCGGCGTTGCCGCAGCCCAGGTTAAAAAAGCTGCCGGGCGCTACGCCGCCCAATGCCTACCCTTCGAGCAGAGCCGCAAGTTGATCTCCGATACTACAAACGCTGCCGTCAAAGGCTTCCTGGCCGGCAAAGCCCCCGCCCCAATTAAGATGAAAGAGCCAATTACCGTCACAATTGAATATTTCCACTCATTCATGGCAGACCAGGGTGCATTGCTACCTTTCTCCACCCGCCTGGATGGCCGCCGCATTGAATTCAAAGCCAGCAACATCGTCGAAGCCTACTCAACTTTTCGCACCGCTGTGAATATGGTTTCGTCGTAGTTTCTATACTCACTAATTGCAAAAAGGTAGGCATGCAAGCGCCTGCCTTTTTGTGTTAATGGATGATTATCCTTAAAATATTTCGGTGGAAGAATAATGTTAAGGAAGCGGTCAGGGACTGGATGCTATAATGATTTAACATTATTTGTAGAATCTGTGGAGCCTTCCCCGATCATGTCCTTTGCCCATTTGCATGTCCATACCGAATACTCCCTTCTTGATGGTTTCAGCAACATCAAGAAACTGATCGACCGGACAAAGGAAATGAACATGAGTTCTGTGGCCATCACCGACCACGGCACCATGTTCGGGGTGATCGAATTCTTTCACACCGCCAAAGAGGCAGGTGTCAAGCCCATCATCGGCTTGGAAACTTATGTGTCAGCCCGCCGCATGACTGACCGCGACCCGCAGCGCGATAAACATTCCTATCACCTGGTATTGCTGGCTGAAAACGACAAAGGCTACAAGAATCTGCTCAAGATCGCCAGCGCCGGTCAATTGGAAGGGTTTTATTATTACCCGCGCGTCGACCACGAATTCCTGGCAGCGCACTCAGAGGGTCTCATCGCAACCACCTCCTGCATGTCAGGTGAGGTACCCCGCACCATCCTGGATAAAGGATCTGACGCCGGTCGTATGAAGCTGGACTGGTATTTCGAAACCTTCGGACCCAACAATTTCTTCGTTGAACTGCAAAACCACAATATCCCCGAGCTGCATCAGATCAATAAGACGCTGCTCGAACTCGGCAAACGTTACAATGCCAATTTTATCGCCACCAACGATGTGCATTACATCGAACGGGCAGACGCGCGTTACCAGGATATCATGCTCGCGATCCAAACCGGCGCGCTATTAAGCGACCCCAACCGCATGAAAATGACCGGTGACACCTATTACCTGCGAAGTCCCCAGGAAATGGCATCTCTTTTCCCCGAATCCCCGGATGCGTTAAAAAATACCCTGCTCATTGCTGAACGCTGCAATGTTGACCTGGAACGAAAATCCTACCACCTGCCGCGTTTTACCGTCCCTGAGGGTTTTACCTCGAATTCTTACCTGCGCAAACTTTGTGACGAGGGACTTATCCGTCGTTTCGGTGAACGCGCCACTGACCCGCAGGTGCGCGAACGCCTGGAATACGAACTGGGTATCATCCAGGAAATGGGTTTCGAAGCCTATTTCCTCATCGTATGGGACCTGTGCCGCTACGCCGCTGAAAATAACGTCTGGTACAACGCCCGTGGATCAGCCGCTGGTTCGCTTGTGGCTTATGCACTGGCTATCAGCCTGATTGACCCGCTCTCACACGGGCTGCTCTTTGAACGCTTTCTAAACCCAAACCGCATATCCATGCCGGATATTGACCTCGATTTCCAGGACGATAAACGCGCCAAGATCATGGAATACTGCGCCCAGCAATACGGTAATGACAAGGTTGCCCAGATCATCACTTTTGGCACCCTGGGTGCACGTGCTGCCATCCGCGATGTGGGGCGTGTGATGGACATCCCCCTTTCCGAAGTCGACAGGGTTACCAAGACTATTCCCCCCATCATCACTGACAAATCCGTAACTGTATTGAATGCCCTCGAGGCATCTCCAGCTTTCAAACAAATATATGAGGAAGCCGATTATTTACGCGACCTGATTGATACCGCCAGCCATATGGAAGGCGTCGCGCGCAACGCCGGCACCCACGCTGCTGGCGTGGTGATCACCGACGAACCTCTACTAGAATATCTGCCCCTGCACCGTCCCACCAGCGGCTCCGAAGACAGCCCCATCAAATCTGTCACACAGTTTGAAATGAACATGATCGATAAACTGGGGCTGCTCAAAGTGGACTTCCTGGGGCTTTCCACCCTCACCATCATGCAGCGTGCCAGCGATTTCATATTTGCGCGTCACGGCATTAAATACGACTTGAACAATATTCCACTCGACGATCCCGAGACCTTTAATGCCTTTAGCAAAGGTCACACCGCTGGTGTCTTCCAATTAGAAGGTACCGGGATGACACGCAACATTGTCCAGATGCGTCCGTACACATTGGCCAATATCATCGCCATGGTAGCTCTCTTCCGCCCCGGGCCAATGGATCACATCGATTCTTATATCAAGCGCATGCACAAGGAGGAGGTAGTCAGCTACCGCCATCCCAAGCTTGAAAGCATATTCATTGAGACCTACGGCACCCCTCTTTACCAGGAACAATTGATGCTGGCGGTGATGCAACTTGCTGGTTACACTGCCGCTGACGCGGATGACTTCCGTAAAGCCATCTCCAAAAAGCAAGCTGCCAACATCGATAAACATAAGCTGAAATTCATTGAAGGTGCCGCTAAAAACGGAATTGACGAAGGCACTGCCCTGGAGATTTTTGAAGATTGGCAGGGTTTTGCGCGTTATGGTTTCAACAAAAGCCACGCAGCCGATTATGGGGTCATCGCGGTGGAAACCGGTTTTCTTAAAACCCATTACCCGGTTGAATATATGACAGCCTTGATGTCTGTCACCAAAAACGATACTGACAAGATTGCCTATTACTGTGCTGATTGCCGCAGCATCGGAATCCAGATACTGCCGCCGGATGTTAACTCCAGCCAGTGGGATTTTTCAATTGAGGATAATCCCGGGCAGCCTTCTGCCATTCGGTTTGGTCTGGGCGCGGTGAAAAATGTTGGCCACGAACCAGTTGATCTCATTATGGTTGCTCGTGAAAAGGGAAAATTTAAGGATCTAAACGATTTCATCCAACGGGTAAACCTTCAAAAGGTAGGCAAGCGCACCCTGGAGTTTATGATCAAAGTTGGCGCTATGGATGCATTTGGTCCACGGAAAGCGCTCCTCGAAGTGATGGATGCCATGGTTTCCATCAGCGGCAGCCACTTTAGGGCAGCTGAGAGCGGACAGTTGAGTATTTTCGGGGGTGAAGCTGGTGTCGCTGAAGATTTACACCTCCCGGAAAGCAGCATTCTTGATCCTCGTGAACAGCTCGAGTGGGAAAAGGAACTAATCGGTTTGTATGTTTCTGATCATCCCATCACTGCCTTCCTTCCCCTCATCCGCAAAAAGATTACCCATTTTTCAAAAGACCTGGCACAAGCCGCTGACCGCGAGAAAGTGGTGGTGGCTGGCATCGTTACAAAAATGCGCCGCTTAAATACCAAAAACGGCAACGAAATGGCTTTTGCAACTCTCGAAGATCTTCAGGGATCGGTTGAGCTTGTCATTTTCCCCAAGGTCTGGGAAAAGCAGAGCTCCCTGGTGCACATGGATGCTGTTCTCTTCGCAGAGGGTAAGGTGGACAGCGCCAATGGAGACGCGAAAGTTTTGGTAGATCACTTTAAGGCGATCCGCCCTGAGGATGTTACCGACGAGATGCGCCGTGAAGAAGCAGAAAAGCTGAGTATTCCATTAGAACCTCTACAATTCCAACCAGTACCTGTTGAAAATGGTCTTCCTGAAGACGCTTTCCTCTTTGAAGAAGCATCATTTGCGCCAGACGGTCTGGACTGGCACCTGGAACCACCGCCTGTCGCTGCAACCCCTGCTGTAGCGTCAAAAGAAGATAGCATCATTGAAACGGATTTACCCGCCCCTGAACCAATCCTGGAGCTTCCTACAGAGGATAGACTCGCAAGCACAGGAAACAGCGAACCTCAAACTGACGACCAAGTTGAGGTTGTAATAAGTTCACAAAGACCGCCTGTTATCGTATCACCTGTTGACTCCTTGAACTCTCGAGAAGGTGCCAGCGCCAAGCAGCTGATCACCGTAATTTTGAAGGACAGCGGACAAAAGGAACGTGACGTACGCCGCATGAAACGTATCCACGGTCTGCTTAACTCCTATCCGGGTGACGATCGCTACTGTTTCCTTGTATTTGAAAGTGGTCACCAGCATCTGTTAGACTTCCCCAACAGCACCACCGCCGCAAACCGCGAACTGCTTAATAAACTGGTAGAATTGGTCGGTCAGGAGAACGTCCAGATCGAACGCGTGTAGAAAGGCGGCGAGTAACAATGTCAGATATTTCCAGCAAGATTAAAACTATCGGGGTAATGACCTCCGGCGGAGACGCCCCCGGTATGAACCCCTTTATTCGTGCGGTGGTGCGTGCCGGCGCTGCATCCGGTATCCGCGTACTTGGCGTCGAGGGCGGCTTTGAAGGATTGATCCATGGAAAATTCCGAGAGTTGGGTATCCGCGATGTTGGCGGGATCCTCCAGCGTGGCGGCACCATTTTGCAAACCGCGCGCAGCAAGGAATTCCGCGAACCCAGTGGGCAGCGGGAAGCGGTGCGCCAGATCAACAACGCCAGCATGGATGCACTTATCGTCGCCGGCGGAGATGGCTCTCTGTGCGGTGCCCAAAAACTGGTCGAAAAAGGTATCCCGGTGGTTGGAGTGCCAGCCAGCATCGACAATGATATTTACGGCACCGATATGTGCATAGGGGTTGACACTGCTCTCAATACCATCGTAGATGCCATCGATAAGCTTCGCGATACCGCTTCGTCACACAACCGCGCCTTCCTGGTAGAAACCATGGGACGCGAGAGTGGTTACCTGGCTGTTCAGGCTGGCATCGTTACTGGTGCTGAACTAGTGCTCATCCCGGAAGATAAAACACCTCCTTCAGAGGTGGCTAAGGCGATCGAAGAAGCTTACCAACGCGGCAAGACCCACGCAATTATTGTTGTGGCAGAAGGTTACACCCCGCACACCCTTGAACTCGGGCAAATGATCGATGACCTCGATATTGGCTTTACTACGCGTGTCACCATCCTGGGGCATGTTCAACGCGGAGGCAAGCCCACCGCTTTTGACCGCCTTCTCGCCACACGTTTTGGCGTGAAAGCGGTTGAGTTTCTGATAAACGGCAAGACCAACGTTATGACCGGCATGACTGGTCGCGAAATCCTCCCAATCCCCTTGGACGACGTAGTCAACAATACAAAATCGATCAGCGCTGATTATATCCAGATGGCGCGTGTCCTCGCTCGATAAACTATCAACCATAAATGAAAAGGAGAAGGTTAATGACCTTCTCCTTTTTCATTTAAATATCCACTAAATCTAAAGGTCAGGAATGACCACCATTTGTCCGGAATGCTTATCTCGCACGATCGATAAAGGTAAGCGGTAAACCCTGCTCAGCAGCTCCGGGTCAAGAACTTCTGCCGGGGTGCCCACTGCCACAACTTTTCCGTTCTCCAACAGGATCACGCGGTCAGCAAAGCGGCTGAGCAGGTTCAGGTCGTGCATGGCAACCAGCACCGCTCGCTGCCGTGTACCGCGTTCCAGTTCTGCCCGGGTTAGGTGCGCGAGGTCATAAACTCTCTTCATTAAGTTGATCTGATATTGCAAATCCAGGTGGGCGGTGGGTTCGTCCAGCAATAACACCGGGGTATCCTGTGCCAGCGCTCGTGCCAGGTAAACCCGCTGCTGTTCACCGCCTGAGAGCTCGCCAATACTGCGTTCCGCTAAATCGGCGATATCGGTGCTTACCATTACTGCTTCTACCACCTGCTCATCCAGCCCGGAGTACTGCCCCAGCCAGTTTAGCCAGGGCGAGCGCCCCAGTGCCACCACCTCGCGCACAGTGAATGCTGGTGGGGTGTTGCGTACCTGCGGTACCACCGAGATCAGCCGGCTGCGTTCCGTGACGGGCAGCATATGAATGGATTTCCCATCCACGCAAATTTCACCCGACTGTAGTGGCAGAACCCCGCTGGCGGCACGGATGAGCGTCGTCTTCCCCGAGCCATTGGGACCGATCAATGCCACAACGATTCCTTCAGCCACCTCGAGATTGATATCATCGAGGATGATCTTTTCACCGTAGCCGGCTGTCAGGTTCATGAGATTCAGCATGGCATCACCAGTAATTCTGTGACTTGGATCTTTTGAGCACCCATAAGAAGAAAGGTGCTCCAATTAACGCGGTAATGATCCCCACTGGGATCTCCTGGGGAGCGGTAATCGTCCGCGCCACCACATCAGTCACCAGTAGCAGGACCGCGCCACCCAGCATGGAGAGCGGCAGCAGGCGGCGGTAATCTCCCCCCCACAACATGCGCAAAAGGTGCGGTACCACCAGACCAACAAAGCCAATGACGCCCACAAATGCCACCGCTGCCCCTGTTGCCATGGTGGCAGTGAGTATGGTCAGGCGGCGCACTCTGCGCACAGGGATACCCAGTTGTTGCGCTTGTTCATCACCAAATTGCATCACGTTTAGCGGGTGTCCGAGAGTGAGCAGTAGCCCGCACCCCACCAGAACGTAAGGCAGCACACCGATCACAGGGTTCCATCCGCTCATGGCAGAGCCGCCCAACAGCCATACCATGGCGCGCCGCAGTTCACCGCTGGAGTTGATCATCAACAGCGATGTAATTGCCGAAGTAAATGAACTGACCGCCACACCAGCCAGGATGAGATTTGTCGTAGGCACCGCGTTTCCAACTCTCGCCAGGCGTGTCACCAGGATGACCGCCGCCAGCGCACCAAGAAAAGCGGACAGGGGAATTGCCATCAGTCCAAGCGTGGTGTACGGCCATTGGATGGTCATGGCGATCACCGCTCCCAGTCCTGCGCCTGAAGATACGCCAATCAGAAACGGGTCTGCCAGCGGATTGCGGAACAAGCCCTGGTAAGCCGCACCGCTGCCTGAGAGCGCTGCCCCCACCAGCAGCAGTAAAAACGCCCGCGGCAGCCTTAGTTGGAAGACGATGGTCGCGAACACCCCATCTGGATCAGCCGCCGCGGTTATCCCGTTAATTCTGGACACTATCACCTGCCACACCACGCCGGGAGAGATCATCACACTACCCGCCATCACGCTCAACAGGATGGCAGCCAGCAGCAAAATTCCCAGCAGCAAAAACGGTCGGACAGGTCTTTTCATTTTATGGCGTCACTTCCGGGTGAAGGAGCTTGCTCAATTCTTCCAGAGCATCCACCAATCGCGGTCCCGGCCGGCTGACGAGGTCATCATTGAATGCATAGATCTTCTCTTCCTGCACTGCCTTGAGGTTCCCCCAACCTGCGCGGGCAGCCACCAATTCAGCTGTCATACCGTAGGCAGCGTCTCCCAGCAGGATGACCTCAGGGTTTTGCACCAGCAGTTCTTCGGCGCTGATCTGCGCCCATGCGCCAGTAAGCACATGACCTACGTTAATTCCGCCTGCCAGGTCGATCAGCAGATCGATGAAAGTGCCCGGTCCAGCGGTCCAGGGTTTGGCGGGTTCCGAGCCATCCAACTCATAGAAAACCACTGGTTTGGTTTCCAGGGAACTTGTCTTGAGCACAACCGCTTCCACGCGCTCCTTGAGAGAATCCACGAGTTCAGCTGCAGTTTGCTCATTCCCGGTGAGGGTACCCATGGTCTCAAGGATCAAATAAAGTTCCGCCAGGGAGGTTGGGTTGGCGATGTAGTACACATTCAAGCCAAGGTCCTCCAGGGTTTTCACCTGCTCGGGGGTGTTGATTTCTGCCGCGATCACCAAATCCGGGTTGAGGCTGGTGATGGTTTCATACGAGTAACTTCCCATCGAGCCGCCAATATCTGCAAGATTGGCAACTTCCTTGGGGTAATTAGAGAAGCTGTCACGACCGATCACCTGTAATCCTGCGCCAACCGCGAAAAGAATCTCAGTCGCCGAAGGTGCCAGCGAAACGATACGCAGTGGAATTGCGTCCAGGGTTACAACCCTGCCCAGCCCATCGGTTAGTTCAAGCGGTGCGACGGTTGGTTCCAATGTCGGCACCAGGGGTACAGCAATTGTCGGATCAACAACCACAGTTGGGGCAGCACAACCTGCCAGCATCAATATTGTTAATAGAATCGTTACTAAATAGAGTAGTCGTGTTTTCACAGGTTACATCCTTGAGTAAAAATTTTTATGGGGCAGTGGAATAAAAAATCCCTGCCGCATCAGACAGGGAGTCGCATTGGTTTTGCGAGTGTCCACCTCCTGGTTGCGAGAGTTGGGTTCACACTTTCCAGGCGGGCGACCTGACTGATCGGTTTTGACCGAATCACAGTTGCGCAACAGTACCGGACTTTACACCGGTTTCGCCTTTATGCTTTCCCATCCGGGGGATAAGCACCTGAAAAGCAATATTCAATTAATAAGATTCTATCCATTTTCTCCTGCGGCGTCAAGCGTTCTACTCTAAAAACAACACGTTCATCCGCTGAGGTTATAATTAACCCATAATTGACTTATGGAGTAATCATGGGCGCACCCTTACTGGAAGAACAGATCGGCACCCTTCTACGGGAAAAGGGGATGAAACTAACCCTGGCAGAATCCTGCACAGGCGGATTGATCGGTCACCGCGTTACCAATATTCCCGGCTCCTCTGATTATTATCTCGGCAGCCTCACCGCTTATGCCTACGAGGTCAAGGAAAGCATCCTCGGCGTCAAACACCAAACCCTGCAAAAACATGGCGCGGTCAGCCGGGAGACTGTGCTTGAAATGGCTATTGGAGTGCGCAATGCGCTCGCAGGAGATTTTCCCCTTGAATCCATTGTGGGTATTTCAGTGAGCGGAATCGCCGGTCCTGGCGGAGGAATGCCCGAAAAACCCGTCGGCACGGTATGGATCGGCATGAGCGCCAGAGAAGGCAACTGGGCATGGAAGTTCAACTGGCCGGGTAATCGCATACAGAATAAAGAGGATTCCGCCCAGGCTGCCCTATGGCTTTTACATCTCTACCTCGAAGGCAGGCTGCCTTCTGAAAAACTTACCGGGAACGAGGCTATCAAGGGGGAATGATGGTGAAAGAGAAGGCAAATCAGCCTAAATCAAGCCCCAAAAAACGGGTGTTGATCCTCACTGCTGATGCTGGTTTTGGGCACCGCAGCGCCGCCAATGCCATCCAGTCCGCCCTGGAAGAGTTGTATGGCGCGCAGGTGATCGTGGATGTGGTTAATGCGCTTGACGAGCCCACCACACCAGCTTTCCTGCGCGACTCGCAGACCGATTATGACCGCTGGGTGCGCAACGTTCCCGAACTATACCAGTTGGGATACCAGGCAAGTGATAATCCGGTACCAACCGCCATCCTGGAACAATCACTCATCATCCTCCTGCTCGAAACCATGCGCATCCTGTTGAATCGCTATAAGCCCCACGTGGTGGTTAATACTTACCCGCTTTACCAGACGCCCATGTTAACCGCCCTCCGGCGGAATAAAAAATCCCGAATTCCATTTTTCACGGTCATCACTGACCTCTCGACAATTCACCGGCTGTGGTTTGACCGCCGCGTGACCAGCTGCCTGGTCCCGAATTCCACCGTGGCAGAACTGGCGATGAGCCAGGGTATTGATCCCGCCAAGGTCATTACCACCGGAATTCCAGTCTCTCCTGCCATCAGCCACGAAACCCGTAGTAAAAATAAGATCCGCAAGGGGCTTGGCTGGCTGCCGGATATTCCCACCGTCCTGGCTGTTGGCAGTAAACGCGTGGACCGGCTGCTGGATACCCTCAACGTCATCAACCATTTTGGCTGTGACCTCCAGCTGGCAGTGGTGGCTGGCAATGATGAGGTGGTTTTTAACGAACTCAGCCATGTGGAATGGCACATTCCTGCCTACATTTACAATTTCGTCGAGAACATGCCAACCTTACTCAAAGCGTCCGACCTATTGGTGTGCAAGGCTGGCGGACTGATCCTGACGGAAGCCCTGGCGAGTGGGCTGCCGATGATGTTAATTGAGGTTATCCCCGGGCAGGAGACCGGCAACGCCGAATATGTTACTGCTTACGGCGCTGCGGATATTGCACAATCTCCCATTGAAGTAATGGAAACGCTCCGACACCTTATGAAAGATGATCAGTCACTCCTGAAGAAACGTGCGGCAAATGCCGCCTTAATGGGGAAACCCCGCTCTGCCTTTGACACCGCTGAAATTCTCTGGAAAGCCATGGAAATAAAGCCACGCGCCAAAAAAGCGCCATTGCCCACGTCGCCACCCGCTGACGATCTGCAAAGAGAAGGTTAGCCTATGAAAACCCCAACCGACCCGCAAATTGTTGTGCTGATCTCCGCCCAGGCGGAGTGGGATTGTGTCTGCGCGTATTACAGGAACCCAAAAACAGAGATACTCCCGCTCGGTCAAACCTTTCAGAAGGAACTTGCCAACCGGAACGTGCTCTTCATGCACGGTGGATGGGGAAAAATCTCTGCCGCTGCCAGTACGCAATTCATCATTGATAAATGGCAGCCTGAATTGATCATCAATATCGGTACCTGCGGAGGATTAAACGGCAAGGTGGCGGTTGGTGATGTGATCCTGGCAAATGAAACCCTCATCTATGATATTTATGAACGCATGTCCAATCCGGCAGCCGCCCTGGCGCACTATGCCACCGAAATTGAACTCGGGTTTTTGTGTGAACCCTTCCCACAGAAAGTTCACAAAACCCGGTTACTCTCTGCCGATCAGGACATTGACCCCGACCTGGTTTTCAAACTGGTGGATGATTTTCATGCCATCGCTGCCGATTGGGAGTCCGGCGCAATTGCCTGGGTCGCAGCCCGCAACCGCACTCACTGCCTCATATTACGCGTGGTCAGTGACCTGGTGGATACAGCGGGTGGCGAACTGTATAACCAGGGGTCATTCCCAGAAAAAACCAGCGAAGTACTTCAGCCGCTCCTGCGCTCCCTCCCCAATTGGATCCGCTGTTCCCTCTGGATAAACTTGAAATAAACCCCGGGATTCGATTCCCGGGGCACCTTTGCTTTACTATTGCTTGTGACCTAATCTCGCACGCTCTTCCTCAACGATCTTTAGTTCCAGTTTCTTGAAAAGCGGTCCTGGCGGATTGAGCTTTTTTCCCGCTTTCAACTGGCTCGGTTCCCATTTGCCAACTGCGGAACCATGCTTATAGAGCAATACAGTATGCTCTGCCAGGTCATCCTTGAGCGTTTCCACCTGCTGTGTGCCGAAGAGACTGCCTTCATACCCCAGGTAAGCGTGGAGTTTGTCTGAAGTGAATGGCAGCACTGGAGCAAACATCAATTTGAGAGAATCAATGGCGCGTAGTGCGGTGTAGATGGCGCGTCCCGCGGCAGCTTTATCCGTTTTCACCTGCTGCCAGGGAGCAGTCTGGTCAAGGTATTTGTTCACCTCGGAGGCCAGGCGCATCGCCTCGTTTAATCCTGCACGCAGGTGCACTGCGTCAAATTCTTCGCCCACCGTCTTGAACCCATCTTCGACAACCCGCAGCAGGTCTTCGTCCAACGGGGTGAGTTCACCGGGGTCGGGCACCACGCCGTCCCAGTGTTTGAATGCAAAGGAGAGTACGCGGTTCGCCAGGTTGCCCCAGGTTGCCACCAGTTCATCGTTATTGCGGTGGAAGAACTCGTCCCAGTCCCAATCGGTATCCTTGGATTCAGGCATGTTAACCGTCAGGTAATAGCGCAGCGCGTCCGGGTCGTAACGCGTGAGGAAATCTGCCGCCCACACTGCCCAGTTACGGCTTCCGGAGATTTTCTGCCCTTCCAGGTTCATGAATTCATTCGCCGGTACATCAAACGGCATGGTTAACGGCTGCGGATCACTGCTTCCCATGAGGGCATCAAATTGTTCTCCCACCCCGAGCAGTTCAGCCGGCCATATGATGGCATGGAAGGGAATGTTGTCCTTGCCAATGAAGTAGTAACCACGCGCGTTGGGTTTCTGCCACCAGGCGCGCCAGGCATCCGGGTCGCCGGAAAGCTTACTCCACTCAATTGACGCTGAGAGGTAGCCGATGACAGCTTCAAACCACACATACAGGCGCTTGCTCTCCCATTCCTTGCCGACGGGCAAGCCGTCAGCGGGCAGGGGCACTCCCCAATCCAAATCACGTGTGATGGCGCGTCCGTGCAGACGTTCCGCCAGCATCTGCCCCAGGGATTGGCGCAGCACGTTTGGGCGCCAGTAGGATTCGCGTACCTTGAGAAAATCCACCACCAGCTCCTGCAGCTTGCCCAGGTCGAGGTAATAATGCTCGGTGGCGCGCAACTCGGGGGTGGAGCCGTCGATCTTGGAACGCGGGTTGATCAGTTTTTCCGCCTCCAGCAAGCTGCCGCACTTGTCACACTGGTCGCTGCGGGCATTGGTGTCTCCGCAGATGTAACAGGTGCCTTCCACGTAGCGGTCGGGTAAAAAGCGCTGCTGGCTGGGTGCGTACCACTGCATCTGGCTTTCCGTGTAGAGGAAACCATTCTTCTTGAGCGCCAGGAACATCTTTTGAGCCACATCCTGGTGATTGCTGGTATGCGTACTGGTGAAGAGGTCGTAGGTTAGACCCAATTGTTGAAATAATTCAATAAACCCGCCGTGAAAGCGCTGGTAAACCTCGTAGGGAGTGGTCTTTTCAGCATCAGCGCGGACGGTGATGGGTGTGCCATGTGAGTCGGAGCCGGAGACCATGAGCACCTTGCGACCGCGCATGCGCTGGTAGCGCGCAAAGATATCCGCCGGCAGGTAGGAGCCGGTGAGATTGCCCACATGAATCTCGGCGTTAGCGTAGGGCCACGCAACCGCCACAAGGATGGAGTCCGTCATGGATCACCTCACTTTAGAGTGCCTGTATTTTAATCGATAAACGAGATTCGAGAGGGAATCACATCATACACTTGTCACACTTGCACCGCACTGCGTTTGGTGCAGTGCAGGTGTTGCGAGGAGCGTTTGTTGCTACGAAACACAATGTCCCTGTTGCATTTACGGTGAATTCCTTGAAGCACCTGTCATTGCGAGCCTTACTCTTAGGCGAAGCAATCTCCAACTAAGGTTTAAACGTCACAATGTAAAATACGTTTCTAATTAAATGGTCTTTTGGAATAAGGAGTTCGAGGGACCCTCTTAATTAGGGATTGCTTTGGGAAGTACGCCCTCGCAATGACATATACTTTTTTGGCGTCTTCCACTTTTTCGCCGCGCTTGACCATTGTGTTTTGCAGTGTTATCATTTTTTTCCGAGGTAAAAATGACTCAAAATTCCTATCCGCCTTCTGATGGTCAATCAGAAAACGGAATGACAATCCCGGAAGAAAATTCCGAAATCCCCGTAAAAGAACCTGTAACCACCGGCCAGGTATGGAATAAACTCCTGCGCCTGGGGCTGGGTGAAGCCACCCTGCGCTCCGGCACCTTTATCGCAACCGTCCTGCTGGTATTACTGGTAGTTTGGGTAATGGGCTCCTACTTCCTTAAGGGGCAGAAGAATACTGCTGCCGAATCCACCTCAACGGTAGAGACAAACATTTCCACGCCCATCCTCCCGGTCAACTCAAATCCAGTGGCGATCAAAGCCAGCGGATTCAGCATCAACCGCATGGCAGATTTTCACACCAACCTGCCGGCAAAACCGCGCTCTGAAATCATTGAATACGCGGTCATTGAAGGAGATACTGTTTTTGGCATCGCCGAAAAATTCGGCTTACAGCCTGAATGGGTGTTGTGGAGCAACAAGCACATCCTGGGTGACAACCCGGCTTTCATTCGGCCCGGTTTGACTCTGCTCATCCCGCCTTTCCAGGGCGCTGTGCATGCCTGGGTGGCTGGTATCGATGGATTAAACGGGGCAACAAAAGCATCTCCAGCCCCGCCTCAATCCTTCCAGGATTGGCCGGGTCACGCAATTCACTGACCAACC
>CAZSGL010000036.1:0-17150 GCA_964606265.1 uncultured Anaerolinea sp.
TACAACAATTGAGGTGTAAACTGGAATCTTTAGAAAAAGCTCATCTATTGGTCAATGTACTTGAAGAAAAGAAAGCAGAAAAGATCGTTTTACTGGATATTCATGAAATAACCACCATCGCGGATTTTTTTATCGTTTGCAACGGCACAAGTGACCGTATGCTGCAAGCGCTTGCCAGTGCAGTACGCGATTTTTCCAAACAGGAAATGAATTTTCCAATCACCATAGAGGGTGACTCACGCGCCGGCTGGATGATTGCCGACTTACGGGATGTTGTCATTCACTTTTTTTCGCCAGATCAGCGCAGTTATTACAAACTGGAACAACTCTGGGAAAAAGGCAAACGCCTGGTTACACTGCAATAACAAACGGGAGGGTAAACCCTCCCGTTTTTATTTACTTGATCAGCGCCAGTATTTCTTTGCTGTGATCAGCCGGTTTGACATTCTCAAACACCTTCGTGATCTTGCCTTCCTTGCCGATCAGGAAGGTGGTGCGCAGAACGCCGTCGTACTCGCGACCATACATTTCTTTCTTTCCCCAGGCACCGTATAACTCGCACACTTTGTGGTCTTCATCCGCCAGCAGCGTAAAAGGCAGTTGGTGATGCGCTTTGAATTTAGCATGCGAAGCAGGTGAGTCCGGGCTTACCCCAATGATGACCACACCTGCCTTTTCGTAGGCAGAATAATCGTCGCGAAAATTACAGGCTTCAGTAGTGCATCCTGATGTCTCATCCTTGGGGTAAAAATACAGCACAATATCCTTGCCGAGGAAATCAGCAAGCGACCGGTTTTTCCCGGTCTCGTCTGGTAATGTAAAGAGAGGTGCAACAGAATTTTCTTTGAGAATCATAAATTCCTCCTATTTCTATCCAATTATACCAAGAGCAAACGGTGAAAAACATCGATGAGAGTTAATGAAGCCACAGAGTTAATAAAACCATGTAGGCTAATAGCCCCAGGGACGCGCCCGCTGTCCACTTGAGGAGCTGCCAGCGCGGAGGTGCCCCATTCATGATTCCCAGCATTTGCGCTATCTGGAAGACTCCAAGGGGCAGCGGCAGGAGCATTGGCCAGGCAAGTGACCAGCTTAATCCGTTTAACGAAAATACCGCGACAGACAGGAAAGCACTCCCCACGAGAACGTTATGAAGTTTCATTGACCTCGCCCAATCCAAATTATTCAGCAGGTTGGGATTTCCTCCCTTCTTGTCTGCCCAGTAATCCGGCAGGGTAAAAACCAGCAGGCAGGCAAGGTAGAGCGCCATCACGGGCAAAGTCAACATGGCGAGCACGGCGTGTATCTCCCCATTATTCACTACCAGCGCCGTGGCAGGCACTATGTTGGCAACAACGATGGCTTCAATAACCTCCCCATAACCGCGGCGCTGCAGGTGTAAAGGGGGGATTACAGCCACAAAGCAAGCCAAGACAGCCACGCCCATCAGGATTAAAAATGGAAGCGCAAATGGATTAAATACCATCTCAAATACGGTCAAAGTCGCCCCAGCGGTCATGGCAAACAATGCGAAGATCAGCAGGGTGCTGCGTTTCTGCGCTGCAAGCTGCTCATAACCGGGGTGCGAGGACATTAAGACACTGGTTGGCGATGCCGGATGGGCAAAGTATGCCCGAAGGAGGTTTCTACTCCAGATAAGAAAGTGGAACTCGATGCAGGCAAGGGTGCTCCTGCCCCAATCCAGGCTGCTGCCCAGGTAATGCGCCAAACCTACACCGCTGAAAAACATGATCGTCAGCATGGCAATGGCACCCGGCTGCAGGATTTTGAGGACAAACGGAAACGACTTAACTGGTTTTTCCATCCAACTCACCCCAGTGTGTCTCCGCCGTTTAGCGTAATGACTTCACCGGTAATATAACCATTTTCAATGAGCAGGTCGATCGTGGACAAAAAGGAGTCCATATCTCCGGCACTGCGCATCGGCACACGCTCAGCCAGTTTATTCCATTCTCCTTCGGTCATGTCTGCGGGTTTCAGCAGCAAACCCGGGGCAATCCCATTGACACGCACAGTTGGCGCAAGTTGTTTTGCCATCATCCTGGTTAATGAGTTGACACCATTTTTACTGATGATGTATGCGCCATATCCAGTCCACTGCTGCGAGGCTCCGGCATCGCTGATGTTGAGGATCAACCCTCCCGACTGCATAATCCGACCGGCTTGCTGGCACATTAACCAGACCGCCCGCAGGTTTAAATTTATGATGTCATCCCAATCCTGCGCGTTGATCTCCATCAGGTCTGAGCGCGGCATAACTGAGGCAGAGTTTACAAGCAGGGTAAAATTCACGCCGGCTCTAGCAACCTGGTCAAACATCTTCTCGATTTCCAGCGGTTCTCGTAAATCGGCCTGGAGCAGGTATACTTTACGCCCCAAACTTTCGATCTCCAATCTGGTGTTTTGCGCATCCGGTTGAGAAGTAAACCAGTGCAATCCAATGTCGTAACCCAGTTCAGCTAGGTGCAACGCGGTGGCTTTTCCCGCGCGTGCAGCAGCTCCTGAGACAAGCGCAAATTTTGAGGATTTTATTATCTTCTCTTTCATATTATTTCCTGAAGAAACTGGAGATGAAAAACCACAGGTTGGCAGGTCTTTCAGCCAGGCGCCTCATAAAATAAGGGTACCACTGGGTTCCAAATGGCACATAAATACGCACCGGGAATCCGGCTTTCACCATTTGCTCCTGCAAATCACGGCGGATGCCAAAAAGCATTTGAAATTCAATCGTTTCATGCGGAAGCTGCATTTCTTCCACAAGTTGTCTGGCAAAATCGATTCGCAGTGGATCATGCGTTGCCAGAGCCGCGATCGGCGGGGTAATGCCGTCCTCACTGATCTTTGGATGATTTGAGTTTCTTATCGAGGTAAAAAGGAGCCGGGTAAGTTGATCAAAATTCGTGTCAACATCAGCCATCCTGGGGTAAGCGATCGACGCCTGTTCCTTGTAGGCACCTTTGCACAATCGCACCTTGCCGCTCCACCGCGACAAGTCCGTGATATCTGCATAACTGCGGTAAAGGTAAGACTGGATGACAATGCCTACATTTTTGTAACCAGTCTGAATCATGCGATGGTACATGTTTATGGTTTTCTGCGTCAGGTCCGACCCCTCCATATCAATACGCACGAACAACCCCTGCGCTGCGGCATGATCGAGGATCTTCTTCAGATTTTCCTCGCACAAGTTGTCATCAAGGGATAACCCGATCTGGCTTAATTTAACGGATACATTTGAGTGTACCCGGTTTTCTACTATGGCATCGATGTTGACCAGCACATCCCGCGTTGATTGCAGTGCACCTTCCACAGTGGTGGTATTTTCACCCAGCTGGTCCAGGGTAGCATTCATACCTGCAGCGTTTAATTTTCGCACCACCGCTATCGCCTGTTCGAGGGTCTCCCCCGCAATAAACCTTTGCGAGGCTTTACGCGCAGGTCGCCAATGCATCACCACCTTCTTCAACCACGCACTTTTTGACATCAAAATCAGCAGGGATCTTAACACGTTCACCTCATTCCAGATGATAAAATCATTTTAACATAAGCAAGATGTAATTGCACAATCCAAACATTTAGCTGAAGGCGGTAACGATGAACATGCGTATCCCTGATTCAATTCAAATCTCTCCAACCGTCGCAAAAGCCCTGGCTGCTCACAAGGCGATCGTAACCCTCGAGTCTACGGTACTCACACACGGTTTGCCCTATCCTGACAACCTGAATCTTGCACTTGGCGAGCAAAAAAATATCAGCAGCCAAGGAGCAGTTCCTGCCACAACATCCTTACTCGAAGGAAAACTGCTGGTGGGTATGGATGATGTTCAGTTGGAAAACCTGGTAAAGTCTCCAAATCCGATTAAGGTCAGTTCACGCAACCTCGGTATAGGGGTCGCGCAAAAACGTACCGGGGGTACAACCGTTGCCGGCACATTGGTAATTTGCAGGACAGTCGGCATGCAGGTGTTTGCCACTGGAGGGATCGGTGGGGTTCACCGTGGGTCTACTTTTGATATCTCCGCTGACCTGGATGAACTGGCACGCAGCCCGGTTATCGTTGTGTGCGCCGGAGCAAAATCGATCCTTGACCTCCCTGCCACGCTTGAAGCACTCGAAACACGTGGCGTTGCGGTGATTGGCTTCCAGACTGATGAATTCCCCGCTTTTTATTCACGTAAAAGCGGTTTACCGGTAGATGCTTGCGCGGAGAACGCTGCTGAAGTGGTGGAGATTGCCGCCGCTCACTGGGCACTTGGTTTGCGTTCTGCAGTGCTTGTATGTGTACCGCCGCCAGTGGAATTTTCCATGGACGGAAGTGAAGTGGAATCCTTCATCAAAACAGCGTTGCGTGAAGCAGAATTGGGTGGTATCAGCCGTTCACGATTGACGCCCTTCCTGCTTGAGAAACTGACCGAGCTCACACATGGGCAAAGTTTGCAGGTTAACCTGGCTTTGCTGCAGAATAATGTTTCCACTGCCGCTCAAATTGCCCTTCAACTCTCGCAGAAGGCAAACAGAATTACTTTCTGATTATCGAGCAATTAGTTATGGGGTGGGCGTGAGGCTGGCAGTTGGTTCAGTCTCGCCACCTGCTATCAGGAAACCCCCGGATGTTTTAAAGGTTTGCCCAACAAAAATCTGAACCTCGTAATTTCCTGGTTTCCATTGATCCGCAGTTAATTGGCTATTGCAGGCATCTGAGTATCCATATCCTCCGGTTGAAAAGATCCAGGGACCAGTTTCAAAACAAATGACTTCGCCCTCGTATAACCAGACAGCAGACCATTGGACGCCAAGCGCCATTTTATCGAATGAGTACCCTGCATACATTTGAGTAATGGGAAGATTAAAAACATCGGTGGTATTGATGACCACACCATCCTTGGTCTGGGTAGAAAACTCGATCACGCTGAAAACAGCACTGTTATCCACACCTACAGGTGTCTTGATGGCTGTTTGAACAACATCCGGCAGCGCAGGTGTGTAAGTTTGCGCCAGGGTGAGCGTAATTGTCGGTGTATAGGTCTCGCGCAGGGTAAGGGTGATGGTCGGCGTGAGGGTGATGGTGGGGGTCCGGGTAATGGTTGGAGAAGGCGGGAAATAGCGGTAGGCTACCGGCTCACCAAACCTGACCAGGAAAAATGTGAAAGCGCCAAGGATAAGGGTTAATGCCACCAGACTCCATCCTCTTTGGATCAGATCATGGCGTTTCTTGAAAAATTGCAGTTTTCGCGCTGCGCTTATCGAGCGGAAGGCACCGATGAGGGCAACAACAATAATAATAACGATCAAAACCAAAAGGACTTTGAAGGTCGTGTCGATATCGATATTTATATCCATAGGTTATCCATGGGGATTATAGCATGCCAATCTTTGGCAAACCGCAAGGGTTATTTTATGCTTAAAAGCTGAGAATACGGAGGAGCAAAAAGCGCAGGGGCCCCACCAGTGTGCCAGAATAGCAGCCTGTCAGTCTTCTCGAAGAAATCTTTTCTGATCAGGTCAATCATCCCAGCAGCAGCCCTGCCAGTGTATACCGGATCCAGGAGTAACCCTTCATATTTACCAAATAACCTGATGGCTTCGACCTCTGCCGAGCCTGCGACTGCATAACCGCCGCCGAGATAATCTGCATTGACAAGGATTTGTTCCGGAGTAAAGCGCACGTTCTCTTTTAACAAAATGGCTGTTTCGTTTGCCAGGGCTGAGACAGTAGATTGGAGTTCTGCGACTGAATGGTCAATGCTGATCGCCAATATCCTGCCACTCCAATGCGTTAATTCTGCCCCTAACACCATTCCAGCTTGCGTTCCTGCGCTGGAAGAAGCCATGATGATCCAGTCAAAATCCTGTTCCTGGCTGGACAATTCTTTCATCGCCTCCACATATCCAACAGCGCCAACTGCGGTCGAAGCTCCTAGGGGAATAAGAAAAGGTGCTTCACCACGTTCGGTAGATTGTTGAAAGACTTTTTTAAGTGTATCCTCACGATCGTCCCGGGTAGTCCAAATCAAAGATGCGCCAAAAAGGTCATCCAGTAGCAGGTTGCCATTAGCATTTTCCGGTTCTTCCCCCGAAAGTACAAGGATACAGTTTAGCCCGAATTTAGCGGCAAGCGCAGCCGTTTGGCGGCAGTGATTGGACTGGATCCCTCCAACGGTGATCAACGTCCTGGCACCAGCTTCCAGCGCCTGGGCTAGGACAAATTCCAATTTCCGGGTTTTATTCCCCCCCATTCCCAAACCTGTCTGATCATCCCGTTTGACAAATAACTGGGGTCCGTTCAAGTGAGCGCTTAGTCGCGGCATTGCCTCGATTGGCGTGGGGAGATGGGCAAACCTGATCCTGGGAAGGGTCATTGTGCCTCCTGCTTTATCTTTCCCTTTCTTATAAACCTGGTGAGGTCAAGTATGCATGGAAGTATGTGTTGATAAAGAAAGTAAAGCAACGGTCTGGACGGGAAATCCCAGGCTCCGATGGTGCGCTGTAGAATCCCTCCCAACCCTTCTTTGAACCTGAATACGCCAGCCATGCTATCCTCGCCATCAAAGGTATCCGGGGCTCCCCAAAGATCATAGGTCGAGCAATTCATTGATTTAGCTATGCGCATCGCTTCCCATTGGAGGAGATAGTTGGGCATCTTCTCCCGGTGGTCAGGGCTAGACATGCCATAGAAATACCAGGCACGCCCTCCAAACACAAATAGAATCAAAGCTGCCACCGCATCCCCGTCCACCTGCGCGATCAGCGGAACTGCCAACCCCGCATCCATGAAATTACGCCAAAGCCTCAAGTAATACGCTTCTTCACGAATGATAAACCCATCGCGGTCTGCCGTCTTCGCGTACATGCGATACAAAGTGGTCAGGTCTGCGTGTTCCCCCTGCCGTACTGTAACGCCGCTGCGCTGTGCCAGGCGGATGTTATAGCGTGTTTTTTGCTTCATGCGGCTCATCCATGTTTCTTCCGAGCCTGTCAGATCCACCAGTACCGTATTCTTGAACTGGATCTGCTCCCTGGAATTCTTCCAACCTCGCCCAGTTAACAGTGTCTCTACAGCCGACCCTGTTGGGTCCTTAACTTCCCCTTCGCTGCCCGGAATGCCGGTTCCCAGGATGACCTCAGGATCGATCTTGATAAAGATTGCCTTTTGTTTCCGGCAATATTCTTCAATCGCGTCCAATCCCTGCCGGCGTAAAACTTCATTATTCCACTCCAGCAGCGGTCCACGGGGAATGTAACATACTGAAAATTTTGGACCAAACCCTAAAGGTTTGACTGAGCGCGTTAATATAAGGGCACCCGCAATAGGGGACCCATCAGCTCCATTGATTACAATTGGTTCAGTCTGCCAGCCGACCTCTTTTTTGTGCTCTGCCCATTCAGCAGACTGCAAAATATGCGGTTGAGGTAACTCAAACAGTATCTGGTTCCAGTTTTCCGGGATCATACCTTTGCCCCACTGGACTCGTTGACTTCATTGACCCAATCCTCAATCTGCCTGCCCCCACCCGCACCAGAAAAAGTGAGACCTTTCAATTCAACCGGCGAAAAGAATCGCACCTGCAGCATTTCACGATTAGCACGGATCTCACCGCCAATAATTTCACCCTGATAAAGGAGAACAATGCCATTTCCCCTGGGGTCGTCCTCGTAAGGATAGACTCTCAGCTGGTCCCCCACGTTAACCTCAAAGCCGGTTTCTTCCAATGCTTCCCGTTTGGCACACTCCCTGGGATCCTCGTCAACTTCAAGGTAGCCTGCCGGCATATACCAGGCGTTCTTCCATGGTTCGATCCCGCGCTGGACAAGGAGGAGTTTGCCTTCCTCAACTATCCGCACTGCAGCACTCACTTTGCGGTGCTCGTAGTGGATCCAGCCGCAATTCCGGCATACCTCGCGCATCCGCCCGTCAACTAATTGAGATTGCAGAGGTGAACCGCACATATAACAATAGTGAGCCATTCAGTCTAAACCTTTGTTTTTCAGTGAGGTATAGTAGCGATAGGCTTTATACAATAATGGTTTATATGCCTTATCCCAAGCGCCAACGCTTCTCTGGACAATACCCCCAAAGCCGCGTTTAAACCGGTACACACCCCACAAACCATCGTGGTGCTGTTTACTCTCAAATAGGGCTTCCAGCTCATCTTCTCCGTGATCAGGGATGCCCCACAGGTCATAACCCTCGCAGCCCTTTGATTGTGCCCATTTAATCGCCTCCCACTGCAATAAATACGTCGGCATACGGTTTCGTTCTGAATCAGTTGACGCGCCATACATATACCAGGCAGTTTTGCCTTGCGCCATTACAATGATCCCCGCAACGGGTTGATTTTCAAAGGTCGCCATTAATAAAACGGCTTTACCATTTACGCTAAAAAGATCCTTTATCTTCTGGTAATAGGCTGCAGAATGAACGCCAAATCCATCCCGCTTGCCGGTAACTAGCGCCATCTCAGCGAAAAGTGCATAGTCATCGCTCTCGCGAATTACTATCCCTTTTTTCTCAGCCAGGCGGATGTTGTAGCGCGTTTTTTGCTTCATCCCTGCCAGGATTTCCTCAGCGGAACCAGTGAGCGCAATAGTAACAGTCCTGCGAGGCTGAATCGGCTCAGCCTTATACCACCCCGAATCCTCCAGGTGCTGCAAGGTGGTGTCTGGTTCCCAGGCAAAAGGTTCAATTTTTAAAAAGATGGTTTTGTGTTTCAGGCAAACCGTGTCAAGTTCAGACAATAAGTCATCCGAAAGATTAACTGGGCCTTTAGGGATGTAAGCGATCGAATACCCTAAAGGTAAGCCCTTGAAAAGAACCTGTGCCCCACTTTCACCGCAAATAATGCGTTCTGCCGACCAGCCAAATGCGGATTTTAACGCGCCCCAATTGCCAGTCTGCAGGATGTGACTGTCGGGATGGGTAGTAATGAATTGGTCCCAGGTGGAAAGATCTGCCAGCATATCAATCTATCGAAATTAATTCAGGCGCTGGCGTGGTCGCCAGGCTTGACCCTGGAATACTCTTGTCAGCAAGTTGGACAATACCCGTTGAGTCGCCTTCTTCCGAAAGCTGCAGCAGGCGATCTATCGTTTTTTTCAACTCAGTACCGGTAAGGTTGGTATTATCCTCAAGTTTGAAAATATCCGGATGTTGGGTTGGTGTGAACTGCTTTCCCTCTTCCCAAAGGTCTTCACTCAGTTTTTCACCCGGGCGAATGCCAGTATATGCAATCTCGATGTCCTTTCCGGGTTCCAATCCAGAAAGGCGGATAAGATCTTCAGCCAGGTCGAGAATGCGCACCTGTTGACCCATATTCAATACAAAGGTTTCTCCGCCCTTGCCCATAGCAGCTGCCTGCAAAACCAGGTAGACTGCTTCCGGGATGGTCATAAAGTAGCGTTTCATTTCCGGGTGGGTGATGGTTACCGGGCCACCGCGGGAGATCTGGTGTTTAAAGAGCGGAACCACACTGCCACGGCTGCCGAGGACATTACCGAAACGGACAACCGAGTAAGCGTACCCGGAGCGTTTTGCCGCATCCAGGACGATCATTTCAGAAAAACGTTTAGTTGCTCCCATGATATTCGCCGGCCTGATGGCTTTATCCGTTGAGATCATAATCAGTTTTCCAATTCCGAGTTTCTCGCAAGTTTGAACAACATTCCTGGTACCCAGGACATTATTGTTCACAGCCTCGTCGATATTCATCTCCATCAACGGCACATGTTTATGCGCTGCTGCATGAAATACAACTTCCGGTTTGTGTTTTTTAAATACAATTTGCAATCGGTGGATATCCCGGACATCCACAATAACGGGGATGAGTGGAATGGATGGGAAACCCTCCTGGATCTCTAAAAGGGTTTCAAATATACTGTTCTCCCCATGACCTAAAAGGATCAATCCCGCCGGATTCCACCGTGAAATTTGCCGGCATATTTCGCGTCCGATGGATCCGCCTGCCCCTGTAACCATCACCATTTTGCCAGTGAGGATACTCCCCACCAATTCCTCTTTCATGTGGGTTGGCTGCCGACGTAAAAGGTCGGTAATATCCACTTCGCGCAAACGGTTAATAGAAACCTTTCCGCCAATCAACTCGTAAATGCCCGGCATGGTGCGGAAAGGAATTCCCTTTAGGCGGCAGATATCCGCGATGGTGCGGATCACCTTTCCTGCTGCGCTCGGGATGGCGATGACAACTTCATCCACTCGTTTACTCTCAACCACTTTACTGATATCGTTGACATTTCCCAAAACCTGAATGCCATGGATCTGCTGACCCATCTTGGCAGGGTTATCATCCAGAAAACCAACCGGGATCATATTCAAATCAGGGTTTTTTTGTAATTCGCGCACAACCAGCGCACCGGCATCTCCCGCGCCCATGATTAATACACGTTTGGTAACCTCGTTTCCAGTGGGAGAATTAAATGATTTGACATTCTCAGCGAGCAGGCGGAGGAGAAAACGTATCCCACCAATGAAGATGATGGAAAGCAACCAGTCAATTATCAAAACCGATCGGGGAAACCCAATAAAGAGTTTTTGGGAGGTAAAAATCACCAGAATGGCAGCAACAACTACAGATGAAGCTGTAACCCCAACTGCCACAAGTCTCAATTCCCGGATGCTGGCGTACACCCACATACGGCGGTACATGCCAAAAAAGTAAAAGAATAGCGGTTTAATAACCAGGGAGACACCCAACACCCAATAAGCAAAAGGTAAATAATAAAAGAACAGAGGGCCGAGTTCAAACCGCAATGCCATGGCTCCAAAGACAGCCGCCACGATCAGGATCAAATCCAGCAGTAAAAGATAGCGATTACGAACGTTTGGTTTTGATCTCATTAAAGACCTCTTAGTCCTAACACGGATCCAATTGTGCGGAGAATGATGTTCAAGTCGAGCAGCAGCGTGCGGTGTTTGATGTAGTATAGGTCAAATTCCAATTTAACCACAGTATCTTCAACAGTTGAAGCATAACGCTGGTTGATCTGCGCCCAACCGGTGAGACCAGGCTTAACAAACAAGCGCGCCCGGTAAAAAGGGATTTGCTCCTGGAATTGTTGGACGAGTTCAGGTTGTTCAGCCCGCGGACCCACAAGGCTGTTTTCGCCTTTGAGGATATTGAGCATTTGAGGCAATTCATCAATGTGACTGCGGCGGAGAATCTTTCCAATTCTTGTGATCCTTTGGTCATCCCGGGTTGTCATTTTTCCAACGCCATTATCTTCCAGGTCGGTGTTCATCGTCCGGAATTTATAGATTTTGTAAGGAGTTCCGTTTCTGCCAACTCTCAATTGCCCATAAAAAATCGGCCTGCCGCTATCGATAAGGATCAAAATTGCCACTATCGGTAAAAGTAACAAAAGAGCAAAGAGTCCGATAAGTCCGCTTACTATATCACCGAGGCGTTTTAAGGCGTCGTAAAGACCACTGGAATGTACTTGATCCAGGAAACTGCGCAGGATCCATTCGGATTCCAGTAGCTCAACCGGTACTCGCCCAAATAATTCTTCATAGGCGGTTGGGAACGAGACAACTTCGATACCGCCTTCTTCAGCAGCCAGGATAGCCCGGAAGAGGTCCGGGTTGAGTTCTCCGGATATGGCGAAGATCAGGTCAGTGATGTAATACAACCTGATACGATCCAGCAAATCCTGCCCAGTACCGACAACAGGACAGCCAAAATAATCTTTGCCCTGTTTCTCGGGATCATCGTCAATGTAACCGATAAGGTCAAAAGGTTTTGGCGTTATTTTGGACGCCATGGATACCAGGGTAGTGCCAGCAAGACCGGCACCAACCACCAACACCCTGCGGCTGAATACCGGAGCGCTGAAGATTTTGATATACAAAAAACGCCAAATAATCGTAAGAATGGTGACTGAGATGATGAAAACCGCAACACCCCGGCGCGGTAAAGAAAAAGGATCAGATACAAAGAAGGCAATCAGGTACAGAACGGCGCTAACACCGGCTGCTGTGCCAACTCCTTTTAATACCTCCCCGTGGCGGTTTGCCCGGCGAATATCGTAAATTCCTATCAGTAAGAGGATCCAAATAAATGGGAGGACATAGAACCAGGCAGGGGCACGCTGACCAATAAACTCCCATGAGAAAGTTAACCAATCCTTTTGTGACCATAAGAACAATGCCAAAAAAATTGCAAGGATAGATACGCTCAGATCCCCCAATAATAGGATGACCTTCCGCTCAGAACCGCGG
Source organism: uncultured Anaerolinea sp. (assembly GCA_964606265.1). Lineage (GTDB taxonomy): Bacteria > Chloroflexota > Anaerolineae > Anaerolineales > Anaerolineaceae > UBA6107. The sequence goes on from CAZSGL010000036.1 coordinate 12,254, forward strand.
ATGCGCAATCGTCCTTTTTGTGTCAAAGATTCCATAACCGGTTACTTTCCTGAATCACTGGGGCGAAAGATGCTTTTCCAAAATCCCATACCCCAGCAGAAATGCATCGTGATAATCGCGATTGGAACGCCAATGATTAAACTGACCTTTTTTTGCTGCAATACCTTACCCATCGATCCAATTATCAATATCAGGCAATAAAAGGCTAAAGTCGTTAATAGTATCCAAAGTGCCGGAAACCAAAAGGCGGATAACAATAATAACATCAATATCCATAAAACAAAAAGGGGAGGAAGAGCTTGCCGCCAGCGCAGTGTATTCGGAAATCGTCTTAACATGCGAACTTTCCAGAAACCATAAGCGAAATATTGTCGGGATAATGCCCCCAAGGTGGATCGTGAGTAATATACAGCGCGGATTGCAGGGTCAACCCAGATGGTAAAACCCAACGCGCGCAAGCGCGCATTGAATTCATAATCCTCATTTATGAGTAACGATTCGTTATAGTAACCCACCTGCTCTACAGTTTTTTTGTAATAGCACCCGAATGCGACTGTATCGGATTTTCCGGCAGTTTTTGCCCATCGGTATTTGGCGTCCCCTACGCCAAGTGGATGTGCTGTCGCGACGGCAATCGAACGGGCTATCCAACTATTCTTACCTGGGCGGATGTCGATTACCCCGCCTACGTTATCTCCCCATCCTGCCTTCAATGCTTTTACACTGCGCTCGATGTAGTCCGGCGCAGGGATGGCGTGCGCATCCATCCGCAGGATGATCTCTCCCCGGGCTGAGCGGATGGCTAGGTTAAGCCCTGCCGGAATCACCCTTCTCTCATTGTTAATCACCTGGATGCGCAATTCCGGATGAGCAATTGCATAATCCTGTATCAGCAGGCGGGTATTATCCGTAGAAAAACCGTTAGCGATGATGACTTCCAGCTCCTCAAGCGGGAATGTTTGACCATGGATCGCGTCCAGTAGTGCCTGGATAGTCTTTTCTTCGTTGTAACAGGGTATGACAATTGAGAGTTGAGGGTCGTTCATTAAAACCTTTTGTAGCCTCAATGTCCTGTCAGGGAATCCTAATGTACCGAATTAAGCAGCGCGATAGCTTCGATCTCGACTCTGGCGTTTTTTGGCAGCGCTGCCACTTGAACCGCAGAGCGAGCGGGGTGATCTTGCGTGAAAAACTCAGCATAGACCGCGTTCATGCTGGCAAATTCATTGATATCCTTTAAGAAGACAGTTGTTTTTACCACGTTTTCGAGGCAGGAATTGGCTGCGTCAAGGATCGTTTTTACATTTATCAAAGCCTGCCGCGTTTCTGCCTCAATGCCACCTTCCACGATGGATCCAGTCGCGGGGTCCAATCCGAGTTGACCGGCAGTGAAAACAAATGGTCCTGCTGTGTTCGCCACCGAATACGGACCAATGGCTGCGGGTGCTTTTTCAGTCTTGATAACAAACTTACCGGGACATCCCATTCTAAACCTCCAATAAAATTGATAACCTGATTTTATGCTATTTTCGGCTAACCGCATACCGTGGTACCTTTTATTTTTCTGCAATTTCCGGGTAGCCCTTTGAAGTGTACTCGCAAATTCTTAGGTGACAGTTGTAACTCAAAAAATATTACTCCCCTTGCAAGATTGTAAAGTAAACCCTTTTGAAGTATCGGTATACTTGATACAGTGTTTGATAATTGAGTTCTTTAAATAAACCCGGTATCAAACCCTTGAAGTTGCTTGTTTTGATCCATCGTACTCACTGATCGCTCAAATATCAAAATTGGCTTCATAAAACCCATCTTGGCATGTAGACAAGGGTTACAGTAGAATTATTATGACCAAAGAGATTACTTGTTCAATCCTTTCTTACCCAAATCTCACTGCAAATTATCTTCCAGTAGTCATCCAACACAACAAATGGGACTTTAATAATGCGCCAATCCCTCAGGTTTTAAAGGACAGATTGGGGTACACTAGGATTCCAGAAGTGGAAACGGTTGCTCTTCAAGGAATCGGCATACTTGATACCGTAAAAGCGATCCTTAATCGGGTCATGATACAGGTCCAGGGAACGGTTTAAGGAAAAAATGCCTGCACAGGGTAATTCAGGATTTGATTTGCTGGAAAGTATATTATTTGAAATGAACGGCATCGGCAAGTTTCCGAAGTCCGTCCTAACGGATAAAGAAGGGCTACCGATTGCTGCAGCCGCATCAGACGGTTCAAATGCAGACCGGCAATCAGCGGTTGTTGCATTCATACAGAAGGCTGCCATCCAGGCGAGTAAACAATTGGAATTTGCAGAATTGGATGAAATATCCTTCACCTATAAGGACGGTCAGCAACTGGTAATTCTTCCTTTCAATGTAAAGGATAAGGTATTAATTCTGACAGCCATTGTGACAGACCGGAATCAACCCTATCGAAAAATAACCAGCAATGCAATCTCTGAAATCATTAAAGTTTGGGAATATTATTGGAAGTGAACCTATGGGCATAAACGGAAATCTTAAAGATATATCAGTTGCAGACCTTATCCAGATTCACTGTATCGACCCTCGGACAGCGAGGTTGAGAATTAACCAGGAAGGTCAGGCGGCGGAAATATTTTTCAATGCCGGGCAGGTTGTGCACGCCACCCTTGGTCAGACTTCAGGTGAAGAAGTGGTCTATGAAGCGCTCACCTGGAGTGAAGGACAATTCGAAGTAGATAACGATGTAGCTTCTCCAAAGAAAAGCATCAACCGCATGTGGTCAGGACTACTATTAGAGGGCGCCAAACGTCTTGATGAAAAAGAAAAGATTCGAAAAATTAATGAACAAAACCAATCAACAGAGGAGATTAAGATGGGACAAAAATTTGAGGAAATTTTATCCAGCCTCGCCGGCGAAGTATCAGGGTACAGCGCCAGTGCTCTAGTCGGAATAGATGGGATCAATATCGCAGCTAATTCCAAAGGACCCCTGGATCCTGAGGCAGTCAGCGCCCAAATGACAATGCTCTTCCGCCTGGTTGACGGATCAGTTGAGAAATTGGGAGCAGGAGTATTGGAAGACAACTTAATGACCACTGAGAAATCGTATATCCTTATGCGGTTTCTCCCCGGGAAAGAATATTATTTAAGTATCACTGCGGATCGCAAAACAGGAAATCTTGGCAATCTGCGTTTGATGAGCAAAATGTATACTGAGCAATTATCCAAGGCAATGCCCCATTAATGGGCTCGGGATTAATTAGAGGAGAATCTCATGGCTAAATTAGATCAGGTTATTCAGCAGTTCAAAAACGAATTAGGTAGTGATTTCGTCTCAACAGACGTGGTGGGCATGGATGGCATTTCCATAGCTGGTGGATCGGTCGATCCCAATTTCAGCGCGAGTGATGCCGCAGCGCGTTTTGCAGAGATCATGAAGCTTGGCGTAAAGGTCAGCAAGAAAATCGATATCGGTAAGGTCGATGATAATCTCGTAACAACCAATAAAAACTACATCATCTCACGCTTTCTGGGTGATGGGTCTTATTACTGGGTGGTGGTTGTCACTTCAAATGCCACATTAGGGACATTACGCATGTTGATGAACGAGTTTGCTCCCCAGATGTGGGATGCCATTCCTCATATGGTGACTATGCCAACAATTGATGAGATCCTTGAAAAACCGATGGATGCAAAGATCCAGCCCGAAGAAGTTAAACCCGCAAAACCCAAGGGAAGTTTTTGGGCTGACAAAGGCAAGGCGTAGTTCAAACCTCAGAATTTTTTCATTTTAAAGTTTCAAAAACTCATAACGAAGGAACTGAAGAATTTATTCTCCAGTTCCTTTTTGTAATTGGAGGAAGCAGCAGAACCAAAGCAGGGCGCTTGACTGGTATAATGGACGCGCTGCACGAAACCACTTTTTTCAAAGGTATTTATGCTCGAAAAACTTATAACCATCCAACATCAATACGACGAACTCACACGATTGATCGAAGAGAACGTTGAAGATTATCAAAAAGTGGGCGAATACGCCAAGGAACGCGCTGAACTGGAACAGATCTATCAGCGTTCGATCCATTACCAGGATCTCCTCAAGCAGCTCGAACAAGCGCGCGAACTCGCTTCCAGTGACGATGCGGAAATGAGTGCGCTTGCCACGGCGGAGGCAGAAGTCCTGGTCCCCCAGGTTGAGGATCTTGAGAAGGAACTGAAAGCGCTTTTGGTCCCAAAAGACCCGCGGGATGACGCCAACGTATTCATTGAGATCCGGGCAGGCGCTGGTGGAGACGAAGCCGGGCTTTTTGCTGCGGAATTAATGCGCATGTACATGCATTATGCCGAGCAGCGCCGCTGGACAGTTGAAATGATCACCTCCAACGAGACTGGAATCGGCGGTTTCAAGGAAGTCATCTTCACAGTCAAAGGTCGCGGGGCTTATTCTCGCTTTAAATATGAATCCGGGGTGCACAGGGTTCAGCGTATTCCTTCAACAGAATCTTCCGGCAGGATCCATACCTCAACCATCACTGTAGCTGTTATGGCAGAGGTGGAAGATGTTGACATCCAAATCCCTGAAAGTGATCTCGAATGGGATGTTTTCCGTTCCTCCGGCGCGGGTGGGCAAAACGTGCAGAAGAACGCCACCGCCATCCGCCTCACCCACAAACCCACCGGATTAGTCGTTGCCTGCCAGGACGAGAGATCGCAATTGCAGAACCGCATGCGCGCATTAACCATTCTTCGTTCCAGGTTGTATGACTTGGAAATGCAGCGCATCCAATCTGAACGTGAAGTAGCCAGGCGCTCCCAGGTAGGCACCGGTGACCGCTCAGAGAAAATTCGTACATACAATTTTCCCCAATCCAGGGTAACCGACCACCGCATTAATGTGTCTTCTTACAATCTTCCA
>CAZSGL010000037.1:0-16497 GCA_964606265.1 uncultured Anaerolinea sp.
TCTGCCGGATAGGAAAAGGAATATCCCAATTCAGCATTTTCAAAAATCAGCCAGTCAGAAAACACTGGTGCGGGTTCTGTAGTAGGGGTCGTTTCGTTGACCGCCAGGGAGTCCCCGGGTTTACACTCGCCTCTGATAAATGCCCACTCCTCGCATTCGCTGCCGTCGGCAAATACACATACGCCGTAGGTCGCGCCTGCGGCGTCCTGCCTGAATTCCAGTGTTCCCTGGTTTTCTTCGCAATACACAGACGCTGGGTTAGCCAAGTTTGCGACTGGTGCTTCCGTTGGCTGTGCTGATGAACATGCGCTCAAAACGAAGATCATAAACAGTAGAGTCACGGGGATCGCCAATTGTTTTTTCATCTTTTCCCTCCCGGAAAATTCAATTGCAAGTCATTTCTTGATCTGGTTCACTTCTTATAAGACGTTTTCTGTTTGGATAAGTTCCTGATTATCCGGCGCATTTAATAATGGATTGTCTTGTGACAATCCATTGTAAACTAGCGTGAGACTTATTCCGAAATTGACGCCAGGGTCGAGAGGATTTCTTTCCCCAGCACGATGTCTCCTTCAGAAACAATTTCCAAATAGCGTTCTCCAATGGTGGTAAGGGAGAACAATACCTGCTGCTTGTCAGTGGTTTCCATGAGCAGGTCAACCACTTCCCTGCCGTCTTCTAGTTCGCGGGTGGATTCATCCAGGATTACGAATCCGGAGGCATCCCAGGCAGTCTTGCGCATGGTCACGCGCGCCGCCAGATCGTTCTTCGGGTCCCAGTCGTAACGCACCAAAATGATGCGCGCGCCGTCCTCAGCCAGGGTCTCAATGGTGCTTCCGGGTGAAAGCAGCACCTGCTGTGACCCGCGGTCGCCAATCACCTGTTCTGCTTCAGCAGTCCAGGTATCGGGATAATCAAAGGTGAGTTTTCCTTCAAGATCCTCAAAGCGGATGGCGGAATATAAGAGTTGAACGGTCGCTTCAAGTGTTGGTGTTGTTGGGGTTTTAGTGCTGGCAGGTACAGTTGGTGCGGGTGTTTCGATCGCCGGCTGGCAGGCAGTAAGCGTCATCACAAATACAATTAAGAGTAAAAAACGCTTCATCTTCTCATCTCCTTAACATTAAGTTACACCAGGTAGACGTTACCTGGGTGGAAAAGTTCCCCCAGGGGAGATGAAATCATCGCAGGAGTTGCTGAACAGCAGGCGTAACCCACAGCGACGCATTGGTGGTATCCACAAAAATGTCACAATTTTCAAGCTGAGGATGATAGCATTTTTGCGCCATGGGGTATTGCTCCTTGAAGTAGCGGTTGCGCAGGTAGTACGAATCATATTTTTTACGTAAGTCGATATCCCGCAGCCATTTCCGCTTTAAGCGCACAGCATCATCGGTCAGGTAAACCACTTTGATCCCGATGAGGTCGGCCACCTCTTCATACAGGAAGGGAGCGTTTCCTTCCACAAAAATAATGTCCGCCGGTTGGATTGACACCGTTTTCCCGCTAGGCTTGAGGTTGCCATCCACATCGTGGCTGGAGGTGGCATCAATGAAATCGTACCTGGGTATGGAAACAGGTTTGCCTTCACAAAGGTCATGCAGCGCCTTGGTGAAGAGATTGAAATGCAACGCCTCTCTACCCAGTGAGCCAATCCCGCGGGCTTCGCGCTGGTCGCGGTCGGTGAGGAAATTATCCATCTCGACCGAGGAGATGCGCTTGCCTTCCTGCTGTATCGCATGCGTCAGGCGTTCAACGATCTCTGTTTTTCCCGCCGCGGTGGGTCCGGCAATCGCCAGTAGGATGGGTGTTCCTTTGGCATGAATCAACTTCATCACCACTTCGATAAAGGCGTTGTCGACCTCCCGGTTAGCCTCTTCGAAATCACGATAGCCCACATACAGCGCAGTTTCAAACGCCTTTTGTTTTCTTTCAAATTCCCGGTAAGGCTTTCCACCCAGGTGAGCTAATACTTTATCGGTGATGTAAGTGGGTTTCACCAGGAAGTTAAAACCCCGCGGATCGAATGAGAAGTTCAGGTTGACCCAGTCAGGTGAATACACTCCCTGCACCAGGCCTACCAGAAGCATATTGGTTAAAGCCTTGATCGCTTTATCCAGCACAATTTTGCCTTCTACTTTGGGTTTGATCTCAATACCCTCAAAGTAAGCCAGGGAATGGACTTTACTTTCGATCTCACTCGATGGTAATGGGGTGATACTTGCCCAGCCTTCCGCCGGTGTAAGGTTGTCCAGGGCGTACCTGAACTCGTACAAAGCCAATAGCCCAATGGCTGGTGAGACTGCCTGGAGTTTTTCGTACAGAACTTCCGAGAAGCCGTCATGAGAATAGAGTGAGGTGGTTGAAGCAGAAGGGTTCATAAAGATCCTTTCATAACTGGTAAGGTTATAGAATACGCGTCTCCTGGATTTTTGTCAACTTTAATTAACCCAAACCAGTTTTGCGTCAACAATCCCTTCAGGCTATAATCGCATGAGGAGATTTACCAATGACAACACACAGGTTTTCCCGTTTACAGCAACTGATGCAAGGCAACAATCTCGCCGCGATTGTGATCAACCCGGGTTCCACACTAACCTACCTGACAGGGTTGCACTTCCACCTCATGGAGAGACCCACCCTGCTTGTTTACCGCCAAGGTAAGCAGCCTGTGTTGATCCTGCCCGAACTGGAATTGAGCAAGGCAAAATCCTCCTCGATTGCGCTTAAACCTTTCACCTTTAATGATGACCCTTCCACCTGGCCGGGAGTGATGAAAGCCGCTCTCCTGGAGCTTGGTCTGGCAACCGGAAAGATCGGAGTGGAACCCACCCGGCTGCGTTTTTTGGAGATCGGTTTTCTGCAGCATGCTGCCCCCGGGTTGGAGATCGTCAATGCAGAGAGTGTATTCAGTTCTCTACGCCTCAACAAGGACGCCGATGAGATTCTGGCTATGCGCAAGGCGGTGCAGATCGCCCAGGATTCCCTTACTGCCACAATCCCCTTTATACGCGAAGGCGTTTCCGAGATCGAAATCGCATCGCGCCTGACAATTGAATTGCTGAAAGCTGGTTCAGCCACTGAATTTCCATTTCAACCCATCGTGGCAGGCGGTCCTAACAGTGCCAACCCGCACGCCGTGCCCACGGATCGTAAACTGCATCGCGGCGACCTGGTGGTGATCGACTGGGGCGCAGCCTGGCAGGATTACGCTTCTGACCTCACACGCACTTTTGCCATAGGTGAAATCTCCGATGAACTCCGCAAGGTTTACGAAACAGTAAAAGCCGCTAATGCAGCCGGCAGAGCCACTGGTCAACCTGAAATTGAAGCTGGCGAAATCGACAAGGCGGCCCGCGCAGTTATTGATTCTGCGGGGTATGGAGAATTCTTCACCCACCGCACCGGACACGGATTGGGCATGGAAGGTCACGAAAGCCCCTACATTTTTGGAGCTAACTCCCAGCCCTTGACCACGGGGATGGTCTACACTGTTGAACCGGGGATTTATCTCCCCGGTGTAGGTGGCGTGCGTATCGAAGATGATGTAGTGGTCACTGCCAGCGGCAGCGAATCTCTCAGTGATTTTTCCCGCGACCTGCAAATACTGAATTAATCTTCACCTTAGTGGAGGGAACATGAACACTGCCAGGACAATTCCAACTGCGGAACCATTTTTCATCCCGGGCGGTAATGTCGGCTGCCTGCTGGTGCATGGGTTTACCGGTACTCCTAAAGAAATGCGCATGCTGGCAGATTCTCTCGCACAAGACAAATACACCATCCTGGCACCGCGCCTGGCTGGTCACGCCACCCGGGTGGAAGACATCACCCGGTCTCGTTGGGAGGATTGGGTCAGCTCCGTGGAAGATGGTATCAACCTCTTGAAGGGCTGCACACAAAAACAGGTGATCATGGGGCTCTCGATGGGCGGCATTTTAGCGCTGATCGCGGCTGCGCGTTTCGCCCTTGCCGGTGTGGTCTCATTTTCAACTCCCTGCAGCCTTCCCGGTGATCCGCGCGCCAAGTATCTTCCAGTCTTAAAATACTTCATACCCAGGGTATCAAAAGGAAAACCCGATTGGCGCAACCAGGAAGCTGCCCAAGATCACGCACATTACGCGTATTACCCAACCACGGCCATCCTCCAGCTCAAAGAATTGATCGACGTTATGCAATCTGAACTGGTGAATGTGAAAATCCCCGCGCTATTCGTGCAATCCAGGCAGGACCAGGGCATTCCTGCGGAGAGCCTTGATACTCTTTACGATAAGGTTTCATCCACAGATAAAACCAAATTCTGGGTTGAGAACAGCGGGCATGTGATCATTCGTGAACCTGAACGTGAATTAATCTTTACTGAAGTTAAATCCTTTATGAAGCGCATCAAGGCAGAAGTATGAATCGTAATCTACTCCTCGTCGCCATTTCACTATTCATCTGGGGTACGGGTGAAGGGCTTTTCTTCTACTTCCAACCCATCTACTTACAGGAATTGAATGCAGATCCTCTCATGATCGGCACCATCCTGGGTGGGATGGGAATCGCCATGACGGTCGCACAGATCCCCGCCGGCTACCTTTCCGACCGATTCGGTTCTCGAACGATCATGTGGGGTTCGTGGATCCTTGGCACAATTTCCGCGTGGGTAATGGCATTTGCCAACGCCTTACCGGCCTTTGTTGTTGGATTGGTCCTGTACGGATTGACCAGTTTTGTTCTTGCCCCCATGAACAGTTACATTACCTCCGTGCGCGGGAACCTGTCCGTTGGCAGGTCGTTGACGTTTGCTTCCGGACTATACAATGTCGGAGCAATCCTGGGACCAGTTACCGGTGGAATAATCGCCGATAAACTGGGTTTGAAATCGGTATATATGATCGCGGGCGTCCTGTTTCTTTTATCAGCTCTGGTAATCCTGTCTGTAAAAAAAGTCAGTGACACTCATGCAGCTGACCTTGAGTCCACCAGGTCAAAAGGGCTGCTCAAAAACACCCGCTTCCTGGGGTTTCTCGGTATCACGTTGATGACGGTGTTCGTACTTTATTTGCCGTCTTCGTTTACCCCCAGTTATCTGCAAAATCAACAGGAATTCTCAAAAAGCACAATCGGTATCCTTGGCACGCTTGGCAACCTGGGGAATGCGGTAGCAGTTCTCGCCCTGGGTGGTCTACGGGCATCCACTGCATTCATCATCAGCCAGTTGTGGGTATTGATCTTTACCATTATTTTCCTGGTCGCAAAACTTCCCGCCTGGTTCGGGATCGGGTATTTCTTTTATGGCGGCTTCAAGTTATGCAGAGCGATGATCCTCACGATCGCCAGGTCGCTCATTCACCCCGGTGAGACCGGTCTGGCATATGGGATGGTAGAAACCGCCTCTGCGATTGCGGTAATATTGGCGCCTGTGCTCGCCGGAGTTTTGTACGATACACAACCAATTTTGATCTATAAAGTTCCCCTTTTTGCCATTACCGGGGTTATTATCCTGAATATCATTGGGCTTACCACCATTAGAACGAATCAAGGCAATGCCACTACAAATTAAAGAATTTTCGCTGGGGCAATTACAAAACAATACTTTTGTGATTTTTGACGAATCCTCAAAACATGCGATTATTGTCGATCCCTCCTTTCAAAACCAGCCAGTCCTTGATTTTGTGAAGGAATACTCACTCGCGGTTGAATCAATTCTCTGCACTCACGCCCATTTCGATCACTTCGCCGGGGTAGTATCCGCCGCCGAATCCCTCACACCCCGTCCAAAGATATTGCTGAATAAAAAAGACCTGGCATTATGGGAAGATGGCGGAGGTTCAAAACACTTCAACTTTTTGATCAAACTGCCTCCTCTTCCAGATCAATTTATCACCCACGGTCAAGTGCTCCATTTGGGAAAGGATCAACTTGAAATTCTCGAAGTCCCGGGTCACTCTCCCGGTTCAGTCATCCTTTACATTCCCTCACTCAAGACTGCCATATGCGGTGACGCCATTTTCCGCGAGTCCGTCGGGCGCACCGACCTGGATGACGGTGACCACGAACTGCTGCTCAAGAGTATCCGCGAACAGATCTTCACCCTCCCGGAGGAGACCGTCCTTCTACCCGGGCACGGCGCGCAAACCACTGTAGCACACGAAAAAAGCTTCAATCCATTTCTTCAAAGTTAAAAACTGCAATACATGTAAATAAAAAAGTCTGTCCGAAATTGGACAGACTTTTTTTATAAGATTTACTTTTACTTGGCGAATTCAACTGCGCGTGTTTCGCGGATAACGGTTACCTTGATCTGACCAGGATACTGCATGGTTTCTTCAACCTTTTTTGCGATATCGCGGGCAAGTCGGGTGGAAGCTAGGTCATCAATCTCTTCCGGTCTAACAATAATGCGCACTTCACGTCCGGCCTGGATGGCGTAACTCTGCTGCACACCCTTAAACGAATTGGCGATTTCTTCCAGGGCGCGCAGACGTTTGATGTACTGCTCGAGGTCTTCACGGCGTGCGCCGGGGCGTGCGCCTGAAATGGCATCAGCACTCTCCACGATAACCGCTTCCAGGGATTCCTGATCGACTTCATGGTGGTGAGACGCCATGGCGTTGACCACCTTGGGATGGACGCCGTAACGCTTCGCAAACTCAGCACCCAATTGAGCATGTGTGCCTTCTATGTTGTGATCCATTGCCTTGCCCAGGTCATGCAGCAAACCACCGGCACGTGCCACCTCTACATCAGCGCCTAGTTCTGCTGCCAATACCGCAGACAACTTGGAAACTTCCACAGCATGCGCCAATTGGTTTTGCCCATACGATGTTCGGAATTTGAGGCGTCCAAGCATCTTCAGAACTTCAGGATGTACCCCAGCCACACCCGAGTCAAATGCTGCTTCCTCACCCGCTTCGACGATGGCTTTTTCAACTTCCTTCTCTTCTTCACCCAGGATCTTCTCAATGTTAGCAGGGTGAATACGTCCGTCAAGGATTAATCTTTCAAGTGAACGGCGGGCAATTTCACGCCTGACGGTATCAAAACAGGAAATGGTAACGGCTTCAGGGGTATCATCCACAATCACATCCACACCCGCTGCTTGTTCAAAGGCACGGATATTGCGGCCATTGCGACCAACGATGCGACCCTTCATTTCTTCGTTTGGCAGGGTGACCAGTGAGGTTGAAACGCTGACCACGTGCTCCGAGGCAACACGTTGAATGGCATCGGTGACAATCTCGCGTGCCCGTTTATCTCCCTCGGATCTGGCTTCCGCTTCTATTTGGCGGATAATGCGCGCCATGTCATTGCGAGCTTCTTTTTCAGCCTCTGTGAGAAGCACCTGTTTGGCTTCCTCCATGCTCATCTCGCCGATCTTCTGCAGGACTTCAAGTTCATCGGTGTACAATTTTTCGATATCATTTGATCGTTTATCGAGTGCGCTTTGACGTTTATTCAAATTCTGTTCGCGTAATTCAAGCCGCTCGATACGCGCATCCAGTTCGGTGCGGCGTTTCTGCAGACGGTCATCCTCACGCACAATATCCTGGCGCCGCCGGCTGATCTCAGTTTCAGACTCCTGCAGGAGTCTCAATGATTTGCTGCGTGCTTCGACCTCCATCGACTTGCTTTTTTCTTCAGCTGCATTAATAACGTCATTGGCTTTGCTTTGTTGTTCTTTCTTAAATCGTTCGACCCGCGATTTCACCAGGAAATAGGTGAGAAGGGCGGTCAATAACAGGCTTGCCAGTACCACGATCAGGATGAATACTTCGGGTTGTTGTTTCATTTCTCAAATTCCTCATTTTCCAATATAGTTGCTTCGCTCTGCAGCTCATCCCATGTCGTTTTTACAACCTGGACAACTGTTTCATAGGAGAATCCACGGCGGGCAAGGAATGCGCTCAATTTTTTTCGAAATTCCTGCCAATCCAAATTGGCCAATCGCCTGACCATTTTTTGAGCAGCCCGTTGTGCTAACTCCAGGTCTTCTACAGAGCCTTGCAGTGCACCATCAATAATTTCTTCGTTAATACCTTTGCGTCGTAACTCGTAGCGCATTACCCGTTGACTGGAGGGACGAAATTGATTCCTGCTTTCCACCCATGAGGCTGCGAACTTGTCATCCTGGATCAGGTGTGCAGAGTGTAATCTTTCCACCACCTGCTCGATCTGCCCAGGTTCAAAACCTTTTTCTTGCAATTTTTGGCGTATCTCTTGCCCAGTCCGGGGTCGGTAATCCACCAACCTGATTGCCTTTTGATAAGCTATTTCTGATGTATCCTTTTGGATCAGCTCTTCAATTTCTTGTTGGGACATTAACCTGCCGTGTTCCAACCAGGCTGCCACTATACGGGATAAACCAAAAGCAAATTCTCCATCAAGGTACACATTCACCCGGTCTGGGTTGCGTTTCTGAACTGTTAGAGCAGTGATCCTTTTTTCTGTCATTTAAAAACCAAAAACAGCCTGAACAAGAAAGACCGGCTGTTGGCTGGATTTGGTTAAATTGGTTTACCCGGCTCGTGCTTGACTTTCAATTCTTGAATTATGGGTCAAAATCGATCTCGAAAAGGATTCAAGAAAGATTAATAAAGTGAACCACGGGTTTTGTTTTTCCAATGTTCATTTTTAGTTTAAGTGAAAACCGTGTAATACCCATAACTTACTGATCCTGCCAAGAAGAAACTCAAACTCCGTACGGAGTGGAAAACTTTTCCAACCAAAAACCTAACCGAACAGCTATCACTATACGAAAAAGGATACAAACTAATCCTTAACAATGATTATACATTATTTCTATAAATGTGTAGATGCGGGCAATAAAGAAAGTCATGGGTCTTAATACGTGTTAAAATATACACATGGATGAACCGCAGCGAAACGACTTAACCCCTGAAAAAATCCACCGGAGACAGGTATTCTTTCGCATCCTCTTGCCAGTGATCGTTGCAAGCCTGATTTTGGTTACAGTAATCACCTTTTTGGTCTCGTCACTAACAACTTCACCTGCGCTCTCTCAGACATGGGCACATATCTCAGTGATCATGTTGGTAGTGCCTTACATTTTATTGTTCATTGTATTACTGACCTTTCTTTCTCTCGCTGTTTTTGGGATGTACAAAGCAAATAAATACCTCCCCGGCCTATTGAGAAACCTTCGTGTTCGTTCCACCAAAATTAATACCAATACGCAACAACTCATTTCGAGAACAGCTTCGCCAGTAATTCGCACCAGGGCGTTCTTCTCTAGTGGTGAAGCGCTCTTTAGAAGTCTAAAATTTAAGCTCACACGCACGAGGAGGAAATGATGGAAGAAAACAGTAATTGGAAAACTCTTGTCCTTGTGATCGGGGGAGTTGCGGGTCTTCTCACAGGTTTGGCAGCAGCCCTTATACTGATCAGGCAACGCGAAGCCAACGAAGGTCAATTATCCATTAACTCGGGTGAAGGACTCAAAATTGGCATGGGCGTTGTGGGCTTGTTGAAACAAATTTCTGAGAGTGGATCGAGAAGATAACGCCTCATTATTCTTACTAGAATAGGCGCACTCTTTTTTGCTAATGCCATTTCAATCCACACTTGATTACATCGTAATTGGCAGGATTTCCCGGCAGACAATCGTTAACCTCACTCAAAAGGTACACGAACGCATGCCCGGTGGTCCAGCCTTGTATTCATCTGCCGGGATACGCTGTTGGGCTGACCACGTTGGCATCGTCAGCGAGGTCACACCTGATGAAAAGGCTGACCTGTTTCCAATACTGGTTCAATATCAGATCGATCATGACGGCGTTGTTGTCACCCCCGATGCCTTCGTAGAGGAACAGTTTTTTGGCTATCCCTCCCTCCATGAGCCAGTTTCAAAGAACCCGGTACCGTTCTTCACTGCCTTACAAAAAACCATTCCTAAAACGCTGCTTGAAGACTCATTTCATAAAACGGTTGACCCGTCAACCAATAATTACTACCCCTCTTTGCTCCCGGAAATTTACATGGATGCATCTGCTGCCCATATCTGCGCAGATGAACTCCATCACCAACTAAAGGTCAGCACTCTCGTCGACAAATCCTCAGTGAGCGTACTCACCCTGCTTTCCAGCAAGCAATACATGGAGCCTGGCAACTGGGATCTTGTCATGAATTTGATGCATGGTCTGACTGCGTTTATTACCTCATCTTTCCAACTGGCATTTCTTTTTAAAAACCGCTTTGATGACATTCGCTTGATGGTTGAAACCCTGCACAGCCGTGGCTGTGAATACGTGGTCCTGCTCAATGGTTTGGAAGGTTATTCACTTTTCGATGTGAAAGAGAATAAAAAGATATTCGTCCCCGCATATCCGGTGAAAGTCATCGACCCCACCGGTATGGAAGAAGCTTTTTGCGGAGGTTTTCTAGCGGCAATGAGGAAAACACACGACCCAATCCAAGCTTTGATGAGTGGAAGTGTAACTGCCTCAATAAAAATTGAGGGGAGCGGACCATTTTTTCCACTGGAAGCCACACCCGGACTTTTGGAGGCTCGCATGGAACGTATCAAAGATTGGATCAGGATTCAATCACCGGTCACGACTGGCGCGAGGGAATAGATATTAGCAGATTCACCCAAAGCGGTCAAAGAACTTGCTCAATATTCCCCATCTCGTTTCAAACCAATCTCGTATCGCCGTTTTTCGCACACGTTTTGCCGCTAACTTTCCTTCAGCCGGATCAATAATTTCCGAGGAATAGATCGTACGCTGGTACTGATCCAATAGCAAAGCGATTTCACCTGCAACAGATGGCAATCTCTCAGACAGTTTTGCTGCAAGCTCCCGGGCAGTGATGCCGGGAGGGGTTTCTTTGTCCAACAGATTCAGGCTGGCCTCCACGACCGAATAATTGCGTTCCAGGGGAGACAACTCCATTGTCCGCAGCCAGAAACCCAGGATGGGTGTTTTGAAGATCTGAATTTTCGTTTTATAAATGCTTTCTTTCAAGTTGCGTTTAAACGCCTGCCAATTGCGCGTGATTTTTATCCCGTAATACACCCCTCCACTGACCAAAATGGCAGAACCCAGACCAACGATTATCCATCCGAATATCGAGAGTTGACGCTTTTGTCGCGGGACGATTCCCTCTCCATCCATCTGATCCAGGTACATCAAGGCGCGGTCTTCACCGGTTAAGTAATCAGTAGATTCACCTGCATTGGTTTCTGGAGCTTGCAGTGGATCAGAAGGATCAATGGGCGAATTGCCAAAGGTGGATGACCAGTCAATATTCGGCAAAGAACCCGTGGGTTCAAATGGAATCCAGCCATAATTGGGAAAATACACTTCAGGCCAGGCGTGGCTGTCATCTTCCTGCACAACAAACCCTTCCCCTGAGTTCGCAGGGGTTCCCTGGGCGTATCCAACTGCCAGGCGCGCCGGTACCCCTGCCGCGCGCAGGAGCAGCACCTCTGCGGATGCAGAATAATTGCAGAATCCCTTTTTATAGTCAAAAAGGAACCAATCGATTGGATCCATTTTCCGTGGAGGAGTTGGGATGGTCGCCTGGTATGCGATGTTGCTGCGCAAGTATTGGGTGACCGCCACCGCCTTATCATAGGGCGTGGGCTTGTCATCGGTGATCTGGCGGGATAATTCGATCATCCTTTCCGAAATTCCTTCAGGAAGTTGAAGGTAGCGTTTCTCCACCCATTCCGGGTATTCCGTTCCGGCGGTGGAGAGTTCCTCATAAGTGGGTACCGCCAGTACCGTTTCGAATCTGTAAACCTCATTGTTCTCCAGCGGCGGATTGATGTAATAACCGAGGATTTCCTTCTCAAAAATTGTTTCAAATGCCACCGCGGCATCCACGCTGCGCGTGAACATCACTACCTCGCCAGTGGTATACACCTGGGTCAATAGCGGCAAACGCGATTGAACGGTGACTTTAAGGAAAACCTGGCCTTCAGCAGGCTCGCGGCTGCGTAATTGTTGAAGAGGTCTGTAACCTTGTTTGTATGAATTTCCCAGTGACCAGACATTATCCTGGTAGGTGTTGTAAGCTTTCCCCCGCCAGTAAAACGGGAATTCAATTTCCTCTTTGTGAAATGCCTGGATGTAGAGGACCGGATCTTTTCCAGAGATCTGTCCGGTTCCCAATAGCATTTCATTGGCGATGTCCTGTTCTCTGGATTGCTGGCTCTCATCCAGTGCGTAAAAAACATTCTCAAAGTTACTCGTAAACTTCTCCCATTTCAAGGTAAAACTGGTCTGTTCTTTTGATTCAGAAACAAAGGTATGCACAAATCCGGGAACCATGAATGAAATTACACCAATTATTAACGCGCTCATGATGATGCCGCGGTTGAAATCGAACTCGGTATCACCGCCAATATTTCGGTCTGGTCTGGTCAATACCTGCCTGAGGTTCAGGTAAAAAATTCTGCCCAGTAGTACCAGCATGACTACCGCGTATGCCCATGTATAAAATGCGCGCCTTGTGTCGGAATGGTAGTGCTCGATCACCAGTATGCCCACCCCCAAAAGCAGCAAGGGGATCCATGGTCTGCCTTTCCGCACCAGGGTTATCCCGGTGCTGAGTCCAATGAACCAGAACAACACACCCGCGATCAACAGGAAGAGGATGGAATCGGTGACGGGTTGATTCCCCACCAATTGAGAGGAAGTGATTGACACCCTCCCCCACACATCCAGCGCTTTGGCAACAATTCCAGCTCGCTGACTTAACAGGGTGATAAAAGTCAGTGGTACTACAAAAACGCTTGTCAGCAATGAAACCATAACGAGAAGCAGCCAATGGATTCGCCATCTCCCCAGGAGATAACCAATAACAGCCCCCAGTACCAGAAGCCAGCCAGCAACTTCAAGATCATCCGCCCATTTGGTTATTCCCAACCTGGTAGATGCCAGCATAAACAAAAGGACTACACATACAGCAGCCAGCCAGTCTGTCCATTGGTAGTTTTCCTTGTTCATGGCTTTATTGTACAATTAGATGTCCTTAAAACTGTTTTTATGAATAAAAAATCCATCCGTTGGAGTGTAAACATGGAATCATTATTCCCAATTGAGATTAATTTCACATTATTTTTTCAAGCAATTGGAGATTGGCTGCGGACCCCCTTCCAACTGATCACTTCGCTTGGAAATGAGGAATTCTACATTCTCTTCATGCCATTATTCTACTGGTGCCTCAGTCCCATCATGGGTATCCGGGCTGGTGTAATGCTGATTGTTAGCGGCGGGATTAAAGATTTCTTAAAGGTCGTTATTCACACCCCCCGCCCCTATTGGGTGGATACCCGGGTGAAGGCTTTCTCCTCCGAGACGTCATTTGGCATGCCTTCTGGTCATTCAATGGATGCTGCCAGCATCTGGGGAGCCATTGCGGTCAGCCAAAAGAGGCATTGGTTGACGTGGATCGCCCTGGTGTTGATATTCCTCATCGGCATTTCGAGGATTTACCTGGGGGTTCATTTCCTGCACGACGTGCTCGCTGGCTGGCTTGTCGGTGGGTTAATACTTTGGGGTTACCTTTCGATAGAAAAGAAATTGGCAGCCTGGATTTCGGCAAAAAGATTGTCAGTTCAAATATTGTTAGCCCTTGCATTTTCCGCCGTCCTCGTAGGATTGGGATTATTGGCACGAGCTTTAGTCAGTGGTTGGCAAATGCCCCAGGAATGGATCACCAATGCACTTGCTGCCAGCGATGTGGCACCAGATCCGTTCAATTTAGAGGGTGTCATCACCCTGGCAGCCGTCTCTTTTGGTTTCCTCGCCGGGCTAGCCTGGTGGGTTAATAAACATGGATTCCCAAAAATTGAAACCAAAGGAGCGCTTTTGATCGTGCGCTACCTCCTGGGGATGGCAGGTCTGGCAATCCTTTATATTGGATTAAAGCTTATCCTCCCGGAGGAGCCTGAATTCCTGGGGCTCGTCTTGAGATTTATACGCTATGCCCTGGTTGGGTTTTGGCTGACCGCAGGTGCCCCAATGGTCTTCAAGAAATTGAAGATTTAATGAATCAATCGATGCAAAAAACCGTATAATTAGTATAGATAATGTAAAGGAGGAATGTATGAAAAATCTTATAAGTTTCTTGTTGGGTTTGCTGTCAGGCGCAATCGTTGGTGGAGGTTTGGCAATACTCTTTGCCCCAACATCTGGTGATGCTACACGCCAGCGGATTGAAGAATCCTATTCACATGTCCGCAACGAAGTGAAATCAGCGGCTCTTAATAAAAGCAATGAATTGAAAGCAGAATTAGCCCGGCTGCAGAAAAAAGTAATCCCCGAATAATCAAATCTTATCTCAGAAAAAACCAGCCCTTGTAAGGGCTGGTTTTATTAATTTCCTGTAATTGTGATTGAATACTGTGCCTTCTGGCGGGTAAACCGGTTAGACCCGCTGACCACGAGCACGGTCTCCGCCTGGGATGGCTTTCCTCTAAATTGAACGGTAAGGGTTTCGCCAGCCGCTACATAGAACTTTTGGATCGGATTCGAACTATCACTGGTATTGATCAGTGAAACAAGATAAGTTTGAGGGAGAAGGTTTTCGATCCACGCGAAACCTTCCGCAATCCATCCGCCATCGTCCTGGTTAAGGTTGGTGTCGTAATTGATTTGTGGAATAGAGATATTATCGAGGGCAAGCCCTTCTCCGGTTACCGCACCGTCGGTCACATAATCAAAGCGTAATTCCAGGATCTTCCCGGCATATTCAGAAAGGTCGACAGATTCGGTGACCCATCCTTCGCTTTGTCCGTTATAGCCGCATCCGTAATTATTCCCAGTTGGATCGTAGAAAGAACAGGAAGGTGTATCCACAATTTCCCATTCACCCTCTTGTGTTGATGCCATCAGATAGAGATAATCATAATCGGTCTCAATGTCATACCATACATCGTATGTCATGATGATCGGAGCTGTGACATTGGTGAGGTCAAATTGACGAGAAAGCAGAATATCAGAAGAATCTCCTCGATTGGACCACCAGAATTTACCATGGGTCTCTGCGGGCAGCGGAAGCACTCCAACCACTGGTTGACCGGTGTAGGTGATTTCGTAATTCCCAGTGCAATCCAGGGCAATATAATCCGTCCCAAATTGTGACACATCCGCTTGCAGCGAGGCATTGGAGCAATCATAAATCGTATCTGTTGACTCCATCTTGGGTGCGGAGGAATAGTTGGAATACCGGTATCTGCCGTCCAGAACTGATCCGCTTTGGAGGTAATTCGTGATCACCCAATCGGCAAAAAGATCATCTGCCTTGAATATTTCATTTGTAATGGGATCCTTCACGTCAAATTCCGTAAGTATCTGGTCGATACTGACAAATCCGTTATCCTCATCCGCAACAACTGCGCGCGTGAACTCCTCGCCAAAACGGTCGAGCATGTAGGCGACAAATAAGAAACTTGCCCCGTAATGAGGGCTTGTCGCGTTTGCATCCCCGGGCCAGTAATTAAGCTGCAGGTCTGGAGCATAGCTGAACAGGTAGTCAAATCCACCGGAATCATAACCATTAAGTAGAGTTGACAATTCAGAAAAGCCTTCATTTACCCATAGTTCTTCGTTGGCGTCATGGTAACCATGGATGAGATGTTGGAGTTCATGCGCCATTACACTCAGGGTGTAGGGGTCTGCGATTGTTTGAACATCAGCATTAACATAAAACATTTCATGCGCGTTTGAATATGGATGTACTGAGGGCAGAACTACGTCCGTAGATGCAGATAATCCGGCAACATGATCCCCCAACCCGGTTGCATACAGGATAAAAAGGTGCGGATCGTTGTCCACTCCCGGGATCCATTCTTTGCCAAAGAATTCCTGGTTCGTGGGATATATTTGAGAAGAAAACCGGTCCATTAAAGTCTTCAGATCACCCTTGTCAAAGTAAACCCCGTCCTCGATCCAAAAATAGACGTCCTCGGTCTCATACTGCAGTGTTGCTGTTGCCAACCGGTTTTCATTAGTGTCAGTGTTGAGGACGTAAAAATCTAACTCGTCTCCGATCTGGTACGCGATCGGTGCTTGATTAAGTTGAGTCTGAACATTCGCCTTGCCTTCGAATTTTTCTGCCAATTCATTCAAGTTGGCAGTCGGAATAACAGTGTCTTCCAGCAACTTCGCAATCCCCGACGCGGCGGCTACCAATTCACTATCATCGACACTCCAGGGGGTGATTGCAACTTCCGGTTCCTGTGTTCCAGTTTCTGTGGAGGTGACCAGCTCTTCAGGTTGGAGCGCAGTGAGATCCGGCTTAATTCGATTTACCACGAGGAATACTGCACCGCACAAAACGGAGATAATCAAGCAGGCGCCCAGTGCACTCAACAATACGAATAAGATAGTTTTTTCAGACTTGTCCATGTTCCGTGCTCCATTTCAACGAATCACTCCAGCGCCAGGTGGCAGCCACCAGGCCGAGCGTAAACCAATAATAGGGTAGTGCCAGGCTGTCCACGCTGAACGCATGCCCGAGCTCCGCGAGCGCCCCCAGGCTGAG